>CATKFJ010000139.1 GCA_949747725.1 uncultured bacterium | reverse complement strand
TAAACGTCCTTCATTACTATGACCGATTGTTCGGACGCGCATAGCATACCGTTATCGAACGACTTGCTGTGCAATACCGACGACGCGGCAAGCTCGATATCGGCGCTGCTGTCGATAATGACGGGCGTATTGCCGGCGCCCACGCCGACCGCCGGCTTACCGGAAGAGTATGCCGCACGAACCATACCGGGTCCGCCTGTAGCGAGAATAAGGTCGCTGCCGCTCATTACCGCTGCCGAAAGCGCAACGCTCGGAACGTCTATCCACCCGATGATGTTCTTGGGTGCGCCGGCTTTGACCGCCGCGTCCAAAACGATCTTCGCCGCGGCGATAGTGCAGTTCTTGGCGCGCGGATGCGGCGAGAATATAATACCGTTACGCGTTTTGAGCGCAATAAGCGCTTTAAATATAGCCGTGGACGTAGGATTGGTCGTAGGCACGATTGCCGCGACAACGCCGACAGGCTCTGCCAACACCTCTACGCCGAAAGCGTCGTCCGATTCGATAACGTCGCACGTTTTCGTATCTCGGTAAGTATTGTAAATATACTCTGCGGCATAGTGGTTTTTTATAACCTTATCTTCTACGATACCCATGCCGGTTTCTTTAACAGCCATCTCGGCAAGATCGAGTCGCGCTTTATCCGCTGCGGTAGCAGCCGCCAAAAATATCTTATCCACCTGTTCCTGCGTAAACGTGGAAAACTCGGTTTGCGCCGCGCGCACACGTTTGATGAGTTCGCCGAGCGATTGCTCGTCCTGTACAATTAGTTCGTCCATAATACCTCCGTAATTACTGGGACCCTTTAGCGTTATAGCCTATTTGTCTGAATACATTATGACGTATTTCGCGCCGATTGTCAAGTATCTGTAAGAATTTCGCGCCGAATTGCTTTATATTTTATCATCGCTATTGATTTTTAAAGAGCTTTATGATACAATTGTCGCATGAAATATATAGATATGGGCGACATAAAGGCAAGCAGGCTCATGCTCGGATGTATGCGTATTGCCGACAAACCGATTAAAAATATCGAGCGCTTGATTTCGTCCGCGCTCGGCATGGGCATAAACGCGTTCGACAACGCGGATATATACGGCGGCGGCACTTGCGAGATCAAGTTTGGCAAAGCGCTGAAAAATCTGAAGATCGCGCGCGACAAAACGGTGATCCAAACCAAATGCGGCATATGCGGCGGAATGTACGATCTCAGTTACGATCATATCATCCGATCTGTAAACGGCTCTCTCGATCGCCTCGGCACGGACTATATAGATATACTGCTGTTGCACCGCCCTGACACTCTCATGCGTCCCGAAAATATAGCTCGGGCCTTCGACGATTTGTATTCGAGCGGCAAAGTGCGAGCTTTCGGAGTAAGTAATTTCTCGGCGCAACAGACCGATCTGATACAGACGTATACCGACAAAAAAATTTACGTCGATCAATTGCAACTCAGTCCGACGCACTGCCCCATCATAGACTACGGCATAAACGTAAACACGCTTAATTCGGGGGCATACGACACAAGCGGCGGAGTACTCGAATATTGCCGCAAAAATAAGATAACGATACAAGCTTACGGCGTTATGCAATGCGCGTTTACGGACGAAACCGGTTATTTTTACAGCGGATCTTACACTACCGAACACGCCAAGAAGAAATATTTCGCGCTGAACTATACTCTCGAGGGCATTGCTCGAAAATACGGGACGACGCCGGAAGCGGTTGCCGTTGCGTGGCTACTCTATCATCCCGCAGACATGCAGGCGATCGTCGGAACTACGCTCGACAAGCACCTAAAAGCGTTTGAGGATTGCTGCGAAGTTTCGCTGACCCGTTACGAATGGTATGAGATATTCCGTTCCGCAGGACACACGTTGCCGTAAAAAATTCAATCGAGCTTGATATTGACTTTATTTGCTACTCGAATATAATATCAACGCGTATAAAAATCAAAAGGAGTATAGGCATGAGTAATATAGGTTGTTTATTGAGCGCATGGTCGTGGCTGCTCACGCTAAGTCGGCGTTACACCGAAATTTCAAGCGAACCCGAACGCAAAGCTAACACGGTTTACTTCGGAGTTTATTCTATGGTAATAAGCGTATTTATGTCCGGACTGCTCGTTTTGTGTTCGTGGGGGATATACTCCATTATGAACGCAATGGACAGTTCCGAACTTGGCGAACTGCTGTTATGGGTGTTTATAGCCATACTGTTTTTATGCGCGCTACTTTTGCTCGCCGAACACATTTTTGGCGGACTTATGGGAATAGTATATCAGTTTCGCTGCAACCGCAAGTCTATCGGATATATCGCGCTCGCCGTATTTATTTTGGCGACAGTCGGTATGATAATAGGCGTAATATGTGTAACGGGACTGCTGTAAATAAAATTCATTGTATCGGCAAACGAATGCAAATCATCAATCTTCCGTCTGCGTATTTCGCTTCGATCGAACCGCCTATCTGTTCGACCAAGATTTTTGATATCGATAATCCGAGTCCGGTGGATTTTCTCGCGCTTTCTACGGTGTAAAATCTGTCGAACAGTCGTTTTACCTGTACTTCGGTCAGATTCGACGCCGTATTGGAAAATACGATCTCGCCGTTATCCGCAAGGGCAACGTACAGATCGCCGTCGCTGTATTTGATCGCATTCCCGACGAGATTAGAGAATATCCGCGTCAACGCTACGCGGTTAGCGCTGCAATAGACCGACGTTTCGGGCAATACGACTTCGGGAGCGATCGCCGCCTGCTTGAAAGACGTATAGTAACTTGCCAAACATTCTTCCAAAACGGCATTCACCGAAACGCGTTCTTTCGGCATATCGTAATCGGGCGAGGATATTACCGAATAACGAAACAGCTCCTCCGCGAGCTGTTTCAATGTATCCGTACGGTTCTTGATAATTCCGATATAACGTTCCGCGTCGGCGCTTTTGCTTTCATTATCGATAAGATCCAAATACCCGTCGATCGCCGTAAGCGGCGTACGTAAATCGTGCGATATATTGGCAACGGCATTTTTCAATTCCGAATCGCCTTGTTCGTAACGCAGGCGTTGCCTGCGCAAAACTTTTAGTTGCACGTTTATTTCCGCCGCAAGACGACGTATCGATCTGTCGTTGCCGGAAACGGATATCCCGGTATTCGTATCGTTTTTCAGCTTATCGGCAAATTCGATGCCTATCGCGTCCACGTCTTTTTTCATTGTTATTATCTTTACAGCGAGAATAACTATTATCAGCAAAAACACGACACAAATCAACGATAGCCAAACCACGATACTTTTCACCTCTTACTTTATATCTTTTTTGTCGAACACAACCGCGCCGATTGTCGTAAACGCAACTCCGACGCCTATGGAATATAACGGCAACGACCACAAAGGTTCCGCGTCGCCCATATATATAAATCGCACAGCCTGCCCCGCCGGCAAAAGATCGTTAAGCATTTGCACGAAAGTTCTTTTCGCTCCCGATAAATAACGCGGATTTGCTATATATTCTAATTCGTTACCGATTCCGTGTACAGGGATCAGTTCGGGTTGCATCAAGTATGAACAAAGAACATATCCGACGATCAAGAGCATGAATGCAAGCACGAGATTTATAACCGTCGCACCGGCTTTATTCGCGTATATCATGCTCACCATAGTAAAGAGCGCGCCGAACGCGATCAGCGTAACAAGCCCGACCGCTAAAATTTTTATTGCTCCCGTCGACGGCAATCCTACGCACGAAAAACCCAAAAGCACGACAGGCAGCATATACGACAGGACGAACACGCCCGAGCATATGACCGATGTAATAAAATTCGCAAGATAAATTATGTGTCTTCGATGTCCCACGACAAGCTTATTGCGTATGGCGCCGTCGCTGTACTCCGTTCCGAAAAATATGCTTATAAATATCGCGGCGGCAATTTCTATCGGTATAACAAACAAGGTTATCGCATTGTCGATTATCTTGATACTGTCGGCAATCATATAGATGATCATTATAAAGGCGAACAATGCTACAATGCCGCACAAGCTCCAAAAAAGCTTGCTCTTTTTTATGCGCGTCAAATTCGCAGTCAAAAGTCTAATCATTGCTTTTCCCTCCCACAAGGTTGATATAAAAAGCTTCTAAACTTTCGTTGCGTTCACGCATTTTTTGAACGTTACAGCCATTATCGTGTAATTTGAGCGTAAGTTCGGTCACGTCCGTTTCGCCGAAGATCTCCGCTTCGGTATCCGACTTTATCGAATATTCGACATTCGATTCATCGAGGACCCTGCTTAATATTTTAGTGTCGTTTACAGTAATTGCGACGCGCTTGCGGCAAGCGCTTTCAAGCTCCGTCGCGCTCATTTCTTTAACTATTTTACCGCCGTCTATAAAGCCGAAATGCGTCGCGATTTTAGACAGTTCGTCCAAAATATGGCTCGATACGAGCACTGTTATACCATGCTCTTTATTCAGTTCGAGTATAAGCTCTCTTATCTCCACGATGCCCTGCGGATCCAAGCCGTTTATAGGTTCGTCCAAAATCAGGAAATCGGGATCGCCTATAAGCGCGACGGCAATGCCGAGCCGTTGACGCATTCCGAGCGAAAAATTTTTCGCTTTTTTCTTTCCCGTGTCCCCCAATCCCACGAGCTGCAAAATATCCGCTATACCGTCAAACGACGGGATCCCCAAAATACGGCACTGTTCTTTAAGATTATCTTCCGCCGTCATCTCGAGATAAACGGACGGAGTTTCCACCACCGCGCCCATTCTGCGCCGCGCATTTATCGCCGCCTTATCCTTGTACCCGATGCCGTAGATCTCGATCTCACCGTCGGTAGGCCGTTGCAAACCGCAAACAAGACGGATAAGCGTAGTCTTACCCGAACCGTTTTTTCCTACAAACCCGTAAATGCTCCCTTTGGGAACGTTCATAGTCAGTCCGTTCAACGCTTTATATCTGCCGTACTCTTTTTTTACGGCATTTGTTTGTAAAACGTATTCCATAAAGTTACCTCCCTAACTGTTGCTATGATTTTACTACGGGAGCGTAAAGAAATCGGTAAAGAAAAAGTAAAGAAACGGTAAAAATTTATTCGGTTTTAAGTTTGAATCCGATCCCCCATACCGATTCTATATAATCTTTATCGGATACGGCTTTTAATTTTTTGCGAAGATTGCCCACATGTATTTTTAGCGAACTCTCCGTACAGTCGGGCGTATCGGAACTTATACTGTCGAGCATATCGGATTTCGTTATCACTCGAGCGCGGTTTAGGATCAACATTTTCAAAATCGCATATTCCGTCTTTGTAAGATGCACGTCGTGATCCGCAACTGTAACGCTATGAGATAAAGTATCGACGACTATATCGTCGAATATAAGCGTAGCCGCACCGTCGCTTGTTTTTTTATCACGTAACCGCACCGCTATTCGCGCAAGCAACTCTTTCGTATCGAACGGTTTGGTCATGTAATCGACAGCGCCGCCGAGCAGAACGTTTACCTTATCGTTTACGTCGATCTTGGCGCTTATAACAATGGTCGGAATATATTTCATTTTTTGCAGCACTTCTTCTCCGCTCAAGCCGGGCAGCATCAGATCGAGAAGCGCCAAATCGGGCTTATTGCCGGAAAGGAATAAAATCGCTTCCGTACCCGAATACGCACGTGAAACGGCGTACCCTTCTTTTATAAGGACCTCTTCCAACATGTTTCCGATATATACGTCATCGTCTACGATCAATATTTTCTCCACTGTCGTTTTCTGTCTCCATATACTTATTCGATTAAAAATATTTATAAGCATAGCGCTTGGCAAACATAAAAACCCTCGGACGAATGTCGAGAGTTTTCATGTTCGCGTTTAAAAGTACAAATTTATAAAATGCTTAAATCGCATATCGGAAACGCAGTTTACCGAATATCTTCGGATTAAAGCTGTCTGATATCGAGCGTATTCAAGAAATCGAACACATTGTTCTTATCGAATACAGCCGTGGACGCCAAAATCTTTTCGCATACCAAGTCAACTTCGTCGTGGATATTGAGTTTGGCTTCGAGCTTGCTTACGGTGCCGCCCTGAGCTTTTAAAAGTCGTTCCACCGTTTTGTAAAGCGGCATTTTTTTGTCGTCGACGTCGAACGCCATTGTGCCGTCAAGATAAAGCTGTGCGGTCTTAAGTTCTTCCGACAGCTTATTGGGCAACACGAAATATCCGAGAAGATCCGTTATGGAAAGGGCGCCTGCTTTTATCTCGTCATAATCGGCTGCCATGCGCGGACGTTTGAGCGCGCTCGAGCGCAACACAACGTCAAACGTGTATTTGCCGTTTATCTTGCGGCAGACAACGCTGCAAAAATTCTTGGTCCCGTCGTTTTGTATGCGTTCATCGGAATAGTCCTTCCACGCGGCGATCAGTTTATCCGCAAACTCTACGATCTTTTCGAGATTCGAGTGTGCGAAGCGAATGACCGTAGGATACCAATCTACAAGTCCCATTTCGAGGTAAGGATACGCCTGCGATTTTAAACGCATCGAATATCCCTGACGCAACATGGGCGCGGAACGGAAACCCGTTTTGAAATGTTCGTGAACGGTATTCTGCGCGCCGCCGTCGGCAGCAAGCGAATCGGTGCCGACAAACCCTTCCGCGCCGATAAAGTCCGCGGCAAGCGCAAGCTTTTTCATAGTGTCCGCGCCGCCCTTCATCGGCTTATGCTCGGCATTTACAAGCACGCCGTGTTTATCGAAATACTGATGCCGCACAAAATTGAAAAACCATTCTTCTCCGTCCAACTCCGTCGAAACGAACCGCATATTTGTGCGACCCGTAAAGCCCTCGTTTTCACGGCAAAGCGCGCACTTGGGGTAACCGTCGGTTTTTGCATGCGGCATGGTGTTGATTATTATTTCGATCTTGCT
>CATKFJ010000138.1 GCA_949747725.1 uncultured bacterium | reverse complement strand
ACGATATTACTTCCGATCCGATCGCGGCAAAGCGTAATTTCGGGTTCGTTCCCGACGACCCGATCATATTCGATAAGTATACGGGACGGGAATATATAGATTTTTTGGGCGATATTTACGGCGTGAGCAAGGAAGATCGTTCGCGTGTTTCATCCGATCTGCTTAAACGCTTTTCGCTTGAAGATGCTTTCGATAAACGTATAAGCGGTTATTCGCACGGTATGAAACAAAAGATCGCGATAATAGGCGCGCTAATTCACAGCCCGTCGCTTTGGATATTGGACGAACCGATGATGGGGCTTGATCCGCCGTCCGCATTCGCTCTTAAAGAGCTTATGAAAGAGCATAAAGCGCAAGGCAAGACCGTATTTTTCTCCACGCACGTTTTGGACGTTGCCGAAAAGATATGCGACCGAGTAGCTATAATAAGTAAGGGCAAACTCGTATTGTGCGGCGATATGGACGAGATCAAGCGCGCACAGGGCGACGACAGCCTGGAAGAAATATTTATGTCTGTGGCAGGTAACGGCAATGAATGATTATTTGATATTGCTCAAGGCAATGTTTCGAAATAAATTTCGGTTTGCCACAGGTTCGAAGCGCGGAACGATAGCTATACTGTGTTTGTTTGCGTTTTTGTATGTTTTTATCATGAGCTTTTTGCTGTTTATAGTGATAGAACTGCAAGCAATATTCGCATCGAAAAATACCGGTATCCTGTTTTATTTCTTTGTTCTGCTAACGGCGTCTTTAGTAGTGCTGATGTTCGGCATAGTTAGTCTTGTATCGACTTTGTATTTATCCAAAGATACCGATTTCTATTCCGTGTTGCCGGTAAAACAGACTACTGTGTTTGCCGCAAAGCTGTCTTACGTATACATCTCAGAAGCGGTGATCGTTGCCGCTATAGCTCTGCCGATAATAATTGCTTTCGGTATAGTTTCTCATGCCTGGGCGTGGTTTTACGTAATTTCGATAGCGACGTTGATCATAGTTCCGGCATTGCCGCTTATGTTCTCCGCGATAATCGCTATACCCGTAATGTTTGTTGCGTCCAAGCTGAAAAACCGTTCTGTAGTGTCGCTTGTGTTTTATATGATATTGTTCGGCGGTTATTTCGGCGCTTATATGTATTTTATTTCATTGTCGTCCAATGCCGACGTTTTGACAGGCGCGGCGGTAACCGAGGCTTTGCAGAGAATGCAAGTTATGTTGTACGTTTTTTATCCGTTCACGGCGCTTACTACTGCGGCGTTGGGAATTCCTATGTACGGACTTAACGTAGGCGCGTCGACCGTCGTTAACTTGTTGATATTTTTGACTGTATCTGCAGCGCTTGTGATCATACTCATGTTCGCCGGAAAGTTTATGTACGGTCAGTCGGTAAAAGCAAATAACCAAACTAATAATTCCAAATCCAAAAAGGGTGAGTTCAGAACGTCCGGCAGCGTAAAAGCATTGATAAAGCGTGAATATATAAGCTCGCTGCGAACGACTCAAGTCGCATTTCAATGTTATGCGGTAATGATGTTGCCTATAATAATAGCCGTTGTTTTCGGGATAATGACGAGAAATAATTTGAATTCCGTCGAAGAACTTGCCGGTGTAGGCTTGAATTATAGAATAATAACATTGGTTTCTTTTTGTACGCTTGCCGCTATGTTTGCAACGTTGGGTAATGCGGCGGCAACCACTTTTTCTCGCGAGGGCGCGGCAATAGCGTCGCTCAAAATATTACCTATAAGCGGAAAAAGAGTGCTTATGTCAAAAGTTGCGGCGTGGATCATTCCGGCATCGGTGGTTGCGGTAGTGTCGGTTGTCATATTAAATGCGTTTTCATTCGATATAACATACTTTGTTTTGTCGTTGTTCTCGCTTGTGCCGTTGACTGCTGAGTTCGTATTATTCGGAGCGTTGTGGGACATAAGATCGCCAAAACTTAAATGGACCGATCCTCTGCAAGCCGTCAAGCATAACGGGAACGTCGTAGCGGGGCAATTGCTTTGTATGGTGGGCGGATTGCTTGCGGTATTGTTGTTGGTGATACTAATGGTAAATTCGATAAGTTTTGACAACATTTTCACGATTTGTTGGTGTGTATTGTACGGTTTGCTTGCAATATTCGGAGTGATTGACATATTATTATACAGGAAGATCGATACCTACTTTAACAGAATAGAAATATAGATCTTCTGAGGTGATGTTGGATTATTTCAATAAATCCGTATCGGAAGTATGTTCTGAGCTTAAAACGTCGTCGCGCGGACTGACTGACGGCGAGGCCGCTATGCGGCTTATATCGTGCGGCGAAAACAAGCTTGCGGAACAAAAAAAAGAGAGTGTAGTTAAAAAATTTTTTAAACAGTTTACCGACGTAATGGTAATAGTTCTTATAGCTGCGGCTGTTATCTCCGCAGTGATAGGCGTTGTCGAAAAACAATATGAGGACTTTATCGACGTCGGTATAATTATGTTTATCGTAATAGTGAACGCAGTTATAGGCACGGTGCAGGAATGTAAAGCCGAAAAAGCAATGGCGTCGCTTAAAAATATGACGGCGCCGTATTGTAAAGTGCGCCGTGACGGAGAAATAAAAAAAGTCCTATCGTCGTCGTTGGTAAGGGGCGACGTGGTTTTGCTTGAGGCCGGCGATGTAGTCCCGGCGGATCTCAGGCTTATTTCATGCGCGTCGCTTAAAGCCGAAACTGCGGCGCTGACGGGGGAATCCGTAGCCGAGGATAAGTTTACGCGTCCGATCACCGATGTGCATGCGTCGCTCGGCGAGCGGCATAACATGCTGTACAGCTCGAGCACCGTCACGTACGGAAGGGGCGAGGGCGTAGTTACGGCAACGGGAATGAATGCCGAGATAGGCAAGATAGCGTCCATGCTCGCCGGCAATGAAAAGAGCATAACTCCGTTACAGAAAAAGCTTAATTCCGTAGGTAAGTTTATTTCTATAGCGGTGCTTGCGATCGCCGCCGCCGTGTTTGTTATGGGGATATTGAGCGCCGCCGGCACAGGCTCCGTTACGCTGGACAGCGTTATCGATTCGT
>CATKFJ010000137.1 GCA_949747725.1 uncultured bacterium | reverse complement strand
TGAGCGACACGGTGTATACTCCCACGCCGTCCGCTTCGTTCGCCGTTATATTGTACTCGCTCACGCCTTTGCCCGTTACCGTAAACATTCCTTAACCCCTCGTGTTTTGCTTCGTTAAAACTTTACGTCGCAGCCGTCGTAGGCTACGATAATGCCGCTGCCCGCAAAATACTTCTCTACTTCTTCGTGCGTACCCGCATGATTGTGCGTGATATGCGTGACAACGAATTTCGCCGTACAGTCGCACATACCCTCTTGCAACAAATATGCTTTGAGCTTTTTGTTCTCCTCGAAGTTCATGTGCCCTTTATAATAAGCGTCTCCCCTAGTAGCGTCCATAACTACGCACCCGAATTTTTTGCCGTATGATTTGAGATATTCGAGCGTTTCTTCATAAGGATAACCGCTGTCCACCAGATACAAAAGCGCGGTCTTGCCGTTATCTATGATATAGTTGAGCGCGTCTTCCTCGAACGCATGGCAAGCCTTGATCGGCGTAATTTTGTATTCGCCCGCCGTAAACGGCTCAAAGGCATGTACCTCGTGCAGAACGATGCTTTCGCGGATTTCTTTACCGATCGGAAAAAGCTCGAACGTGCCGTTAAACCTGCGCGTTACGTCTTTGTTGCCGTAAATATTCAACTTTTTCGCAGCCATGTTGTGCGCGAAGCCGCCGCCGCGCGTGTCGAGTATTTCGGGCACGTAGTGGTCGGCGTGCGTGTGCGTGATAAGCAAGTGCTCCACATGCCCCAAGCTAAAGCTGCCCGCAAGGCAATGCGCGTGCGTTGCCGCCGGCAAATCTATAAGCAATTTGCCGTCTATAAGAGTTTGGCTTAGCGAGCGCAAACTTTTGCCGCCCGCCTTACGTGCCGCCTTACAGTGTTCGCATTCGCAAAACAGCGCGGGGTAACCTTCGCCCCCGCCGCTTCCCAAAATTTTCAATTCCATAATGAATTCTCCTTTTTTCTTATACTTTGCAATCATCGTTTATTGCGTTTTCGAGCACGTCGGCTATACGCGCGGTTTCGCGGGCGGTTTCCGCTTCTGCAAAAATGCGCACAACCGGCTCGGTACCCGACAGCCGTATCAGTCCCCAGCAGTCGCCGGTAAACGTCCATTTGAAGTTTCCGCTCATCGTTTCGCGTTTGACTACATTTCTGCCGAAATCGGGCGTCAATCGCGCAAATGCGTCGCGCGCGGGCATAGCGGGCAAGCACACCACGCGTTCCACAACATGATACGTGTAGCCGCACGCCTCGCGAACGTTGCGCACGATTTCCGATACGGGCATGTCCATAACGATCCGCATTTCGGTAAAGAGCGCGACGGCGAATATGCTGTCTTTGCCGAACAGATACCCGCGGCACGTCAGTCCGCCGCTCGATTCCCCGCCGATGAGCGCATTCGTCTCGCGCATTTTGGCGGATATGTTCTTAAACCCGACGTCTACCGTGTGGCACGTATACCCGAATTTCGCGGCGAGCTTATCGAGTATGACCGACGTAGCGCAGTTTTTGACCGCATCGCCCTTTTCCCCTTTGACCGTAACCAAATAATAGTACAGCATGGCGAGTATGTCGTTGCTGCCGATATAATTTCCTTTTTCGTCCAGCACGCCCAAACGATCGCCGTCGCTGTCGGTAGCTACGGCGAAATCGTAACCGCCGCGCAACACCTCCGATTTGAGCGCGCTTATCCGTTCTTCGGTGGGATTGGGCAAACGGCTTCCGAACAGCGCATCGCGCTCTGCGTGCACCGTACAATTTTTTATGCGGTATTTCTCGAAAAACGGCTTTAAGCCCACCACCGCCACGCCGAAAAGATTATCGAACAGCACGCTTATGTTGTTACGGGATATTGCCGGATCTATGTATGCGCTTATGTGTTCGAGGTATTCGTCCTTGTTGGAAAACCGTCCGAAATATGCCGAGCTATGTAATTCCTTTTCGGAAAGAGCGCGCACTTTTTCGACGCTCGAAACGAACGTTTCCAGCCTGCCGGTAACGCTTACGTCGGCGTCCGCGCCGCCCTTGACAAACAGCTTTACGCCGTTGTACATATACGGGTTGTGGCTCGCCGTAATCATAATGCCGTAGTCGCAACCGTTGTCGCGCACGGCGCACATCACCATGGGCGTGGGTACGGCAAAATCGTACCATAGGCACTTGATTCCGTTTGCCGCAAGCACTTCGGCTATCCAAAGCGCGTAACTGTCCGACATAAATCGGTTGTCGTACCCTATCGGAACGGCGGAAATCACGCCGTCTCTATGCATCATATCGGCTAAGCCTTGCGCGATCCTTTGCACGTTCTCTTTGGTAAAATCGTCGCCTATCACGCCGCGAAAGCCGCCCGTACCGAATTTTATCTGTTTCTTTTCCATATGTACCGTTTACTCCCGCATAAGCGCGGCGAATTTCTTTGCCCTTTTAAGCGCCAGCGCGACGTACTCGTCGATATCGAGCGACGCATAGATCGCGTTGATCGTCCTATTCGTCCGATCGTCTTTTATCAATTCAAACGACAGTTCGCCGTCAAACCCTTTCACCACTTTATCGACTACTCGATTGCGTTCGTCCACACCGTTACGCGGTTGTGTTCCGTCGCCCAATTCTTGCCGCACGATGCATAGTCGGTCAACAGTATTTGCTTATTATGGTCACACATAAGTACTATGCGTATCTGCTCGCCTTTTTCGGCGCACTCGACTTTATACGCGAGTTTGCCGTCGTTTCGCGAAAGCGCGAACGCTTCGGTGATATCGCCGTCTTCTTTCGCTTCGTCGCGAGCAAGTGCAAGTGCGCCGTATGTAAACGCCGTCTTTCCGTTTCGGTGCGTTTCGCACAATTCTATAGGCAAATGCACCTGAATAGTATCGCCTTTTTGCCACACCCTGTCGATGATACAGTAACCGGCTTTAGCCGAATAAACGACTCCGCCGCATTCGACTTCCGCGCCGCCGCAAAAATCGG
>CATKFJ010000136.1 GCA_949747725.1 uncultured bacterium | reverse complement strand
GCGCATGTCCGGCAACGACAATTCGGTACGAACACGCTCTTCTATACTCTTTAGTTGTGCGCTGTTCGCATAAGGGAATTCAACCAGCTTACCGCCGTAACTCGCGAGTATTTTTACTACCTCGTCGCGCACAGGCTTTTGAAAGCCCTCTATCCAATCGTCACCGTGGACTACATAATCGGGTTTATATTTTAAAAGATTGTTCTTATAACTTAGTTCCGATTGCTCGACGGTCTTATACACGCATGATAAATTCGCAAAAAGCGGCCGCCGTTCCTCAAACGGCAACAGCGGAAAACGCTTATAGCTCGCCACGGCTTCGTCTGTCATCACTCCGACGATGAGCTTGCCGAGGCGCGCCGCTTTTTTCATGATGGAAATATGTCCGCCGTGCAATATATCCGACGAAAAACACATATAGACTTTGCGCTTATTGATTTCGTCGAGTTTATTCGCGACCGTTTCGAGATCGTTTGGCGTATCTATCTCGGCGCACAGTCTGTCCCCGACGTCAAGAGGCACGATCTCGCATTTATTCGAGATCTCGTTAAACGCGTTTTCGGCATAAACGTCGGTTTTTCCGTTTTCGCAAAACTCGGTGATTTTTCCGAGCCACGACTTCCATGTCTTTTTATCGAGCTTATACAAAGGCTGTGCCGCGCAAGCTTTTTCGAATTCGTCAACCGACACCTTTATTATCCGTCCGCCTTTTATCACCGCCTTAAAATCCTTTTGCGGAAGCGGAGCCGTACTCGATACCGCCATGCAACTCGATGTACTCGCAACAAGATCATCGATAACGCTGTTTTCGAATACCAAATCGCCGTGCATCAACAAAACGTCATCGTCTAAATACTTACGCGCAAGATAAATCGAATATATATAGTTCGTAGTTTCGTATTTGTCGTTCTTAACAAACGTCACATCGAGCGGCAGTTCCAAACTTTCCACATACTTTCTCAATACTTCGTCAAAATAACCCGTAGTAATGACAGCATCTCTTATGCCTACGTCGATCAACGCCTTAAGCTGACGTGACAAAATAGTTTCGCTTGCCGATATCTCGGTCATACATTTCGGGCTGTTGCTCGTAAGAACGCCCATTCTTGTTCCCATTCCCGAATTCAAAATAATTGCTTTCATAAATGTGTCCTCTTAAGTTTTACATATCGGCTACGATCAAGCCGTCAAACCGCAATTTGGTATCGTCTATATCATCGCCCTCGTACCAAATCCGCGGCGCGATAACAATACTGTCCTTTCCCGACGCGCCCAAAAACGCGCCCCACCAAGAAAACGTGCTGTTCGCCAAAATAAAATCACGACAACGATTCATCAATTCCAACTGTTCCGTTGCCGAACAGTCCTCGATATATAAAATATCCCGTCCGAGATCGTCGAACCAGCCTTCTTGCTTTATTTTCTCCACATTATTGGAAAATACTACGGGCTGCACTTCGCCGCGCTTTTGCTTGATATCGTTAAGACACTTATTGTAGTATTCGGCGCCGTCGTATACGAATTTCTCGCCGTTATCTATTTCCTCCTGCCGTGCCACACGGACCGAAATCGCTACGGCATTCGGGCCTATTTTTTCGGCATATTCCGCAACATGTTCGCGCAGATCGTTTAATTTTATAATTTGCGCAAGCTCGGCGCGTATAGGCTCTAAAAGCGCCGCGTCCTGAAAATATCCGTACAGAAAAATATCACGTCCGTCGTATTTTCTGATTTCGGGGCTGAACGTGCCGGTATACAGCTTTCCCTTTCTTATAAGCCGTTCCGATGTATTGTAAGTACGCTTTTTTATCAAGCCGTAAACGTATTGATACACATGAAATTTCTTCATAGAAAAATCGCACTTAAACTTTTTATCGTAATATATTTCCGTATTCTTCAAGTCATATTCGTCAAGCTGAAACGGCCAATAATAATTGCCGAACTCCTTTGCGTCCAAAATGATTTTGTATTCGGGATTGACCTTTTGCAAAGCTACCGCATACGCATACTGAAAAAGCTGATTGCCGAGTCCGCCTCGTATTCTTACAATGATGTTATTCACTATTTCTCCTTGTTTTCCTATAAACCGTAACCGAAAACTGTTTTCAAATATATTCGCAATGAATCTTTCCAAAACGGTAGCGGCTCAAACCCGTTATCGACCAAACAGCTTTTATCCAATCTCGAATTGAGCGGACGCGTTGCTTGTTGAGGTACAAGTTTTAAATATTCTTCCGTTGTAACGGGATTTACTTTAATATTCTTTCCCGTTTGCCTGAAAATCTCGCAAGCAAACTCATAACAGCTACAGAACCCTTCGTTGGTTGCGTGATAGATCCCGAATTTATTTGTTTCCGACATATCGACCAAAAGCCGCGCAAGATCGGGCGTGTATGTAGGCGAGCCTATCTGGTCGTCCACAACGTTTAATTCGGTCTTGCCGCTATCGGCGAGCCTAAGCATGGTTTTTACGAAATTATTTCCGTTTCTGCCGAACGCCCATGTCGTGCGAACTATATAATATTTATCGAGCATACCCGTTACGATATCCTCGCCTTGAACTTTTGATATGCCGTATACGGACAATCCCTTGCGCTTGTCGGCAATGTCGTGCGGCTTGTCGCCGCTTCCGTCGAACACATAGTCCGTCGAAATAAATATCATTACGGCGTCGAGTTCTTTGCACTCCTCGGCTATATTCTCAGTGCCGAGTACGTTTATATCGTGAACAATATCGGAACACTGTTCGGCTTTATCGACAGCTGTCCATGAAGCGCAGTGAATTACTACGTCGGGTTCGATCTCTCGCATAACGCGTTTAACACTCGCCTTATCGGTGATATCCATTTCGGCGATATCCACTCCGATCGCATTATGTCCGCGTTTATCGAGTTCCGTCACTACATCGAACCCGAGCTGACCGTTCGCACCCGTTACCAATACTTTCATTGTCTGTTCCCGTACATTTTTTCGTAATAGTTTTTATATTCGCCGCTTATTATCGTTTGCCACCATTCGCGGTTATCAAGATACCACTTAATGGTTTTCTTTATCCCGTCCGCAAACTTTGTTTCGGGCAACCAGCCCAATTCATCGCGGATCTTACTCGGATCTATAGCGTATCTCAAATCGTGACCTTTTCTATCGGTAACATAGGTAATAAGACTTTCGGGTTTACCTAACTCTTTGCATATAAGCTTGACGATATCGATGTTGCGCATTTCGTTATGTCCGCCCACATTATACACTTCTCCAATCTTACCGTTATGGATTATCAGGTCTATCGCCTTGCAATGGTCCTCAACATACAACCAATCGCGCACGTTCTCGCCTTTGCCGTAAACGGGCAACGGCTTATCGTTTAAAGCGTTAGCTATCATCAACGGAATGAGTTTTTCGGGAAAGTGATACGGTCCGTAATTGTTAGAACAACGGCTTACCGTTACGGGCAGCCCGTATGTTCTGTTATACGCAAGCACAAGCAGATCCGCACTCGCCTTACTCGATGAATACGGGCTGCTCGTATGGATGGGGGTGTTCTCCGTAAAAAACAAATCGGGGCGGTCAAGCGGCAAATCTCCGTACACCTCGTCTGTCGACACTTGGTGATAACGTTCTATTCCGTACTTGCGGCACGCGTCCATAAGTACCGCCGTACCGATTATATTTGTTTGCAAGAATATCCCGGGATCTTCTATGCTTCTGTCGACATGACTTTCGGCGGCGAAATTAACTATTATGTTCGGTTCCTCTTCCTCGAACAGTTGATATACAGCTTCACGATCGCAGATATCCGCTTTTACGAAACGGAAGTTTTTGTTGTCCATGACCGACGCAAGCGTAGACAAATTACCGGCATACGTAAGCTTATCAAGACAGACTATGCGATAATCGGGATATTTATCGAGCATATGGAACACAAAGTTACTGCCTATAAATCCGGCGCCGCCTGTTACAATAACGGTTTTATTCATTATCCTTTTACCTCAAACTCTATTTTGCTATCGCGCAACAGCGGATGACGTTTGTCCTTTTCGCTAAGCGCTACATCGGTTATATCGCCCCAATCGATGCCGATATCGGGATCGTTCCACATAATACCGCCCTCGTCCTCTGGATGATAAAAATCGTCGCACTTATAGGTAAACACCGCAGTTTCGGATAACACCAAAAATCCGTGCGCGAATCCGCGCGGAATCATAAACTGTTTTTTATTGTCGGCTGAAAGTTTAACTCCCACCCATTTTCCGTAAGTTTTACTATTCTTTCTCACATCTACCGCAACGTCTAACACTTCTCCGTCGAGTACGCGAACAAGTTTCGCTTGAGGATGCGCCTTTTGAAAATGAAGTCCGCGAAGCACGCCGCGCTTGCTCTTTGACTGATTGTCTTGCACAAACGTATAGTCAAGCCCTGCCGCCTTAAACTCCGACTCGCTGTACGTTTCCATAAAATATCCGCGATCGTCGCCGAAAACAGTCGGTTCTATTATAAACACACCGTCTATCGACGTTTTTGTAAACGTGAATTTACTCATAGTATTTTACCCTCCGCTACGTTTTTAAGATGATCGCCGTACGGAGCTTTTCCGGTTTTTTCCGCTTAGCCGAGCAATGTTTTTCTGTTTATCCATTTGCGCCTGTACGCTATTTCCTCAAGCGCGGATATTTTAACGCCCTGACGCTTTTCCAGCATTTGCACAAACTCCGCCGCTTCGAGCAAACTATCCATAGTGCCCGTATCCAACCAGGCGAATCCTCTGCCCAAAACTATACCGTGCAATAACCCTTTCATAAGATACATATCGTTAAGCGAAGTTATTTCATATTCGCCGCGATCCGACTTTTTTACGTTATGCGCCATTTTGCTTACGCCTTTCGGATAAAAATACAATCCCGTTATCGCATAATTGGATTTTGGATCGCTCGGTTTTTCTTCCACCGAAAGTATCTTGCCCGTCCCGTCGAACTCCATTATCCCGAACCGGTGCGGATCCTGAACGTAATAACCGAATACCGTAGCAAGCCCGTTTTTCGCATTCGTTACCGCTTCTTCCAGCCTGTCGCCGAGACCGCCGCCGTAAAAAATGTTATCGCCGAGTATCATTGCGCACGGCTCATCGCCTATAAAATCCTCGCCGATTATAAACGCCTGTGCAAGTCCGTCCGGCGACGGTTGCACCCTATATGACAACTTGATTCCGTACTGACTTCCGTCGCCCAACAGCTTTTCGAAATTAGGTAAATCTGTCGGCGTAGATATAATCAATATATCCCGTATTCCTGCCAACATAAGCGTAGACAGCGGATAATAGATCATCGGCTTGTCATATACGGGCAACAGCTGTTTGCTTGTTACCTTTGTAAGCGGATACAGCCTTGTTCCCGATCCTCCGGCAAGTATTATTCCTTTCATAAGTTTTCCGTTTCTCCCTGTATTTCGTTATTCGGCGTTTCCGATCCGTCGACATTTTCGACCTCTCCCGACCCGTCCGTTTCCGTTTCGTCATGCTTGATCGCGGTTTGTGATTCGTCACTTTCGTCCGCCGCGGCATTCCATTCAATCGGTATGTTTTCGTCCGCCGTTGCCGTTACATTTTCGGCGACGGCGTTTTTATTAGCCGAAACATGCTTGCCGATCTTGCCTATGCTCTTAAACAACTCCGCAAGCGATTTATAGTTAATAGCGCAGTATATCGCAAACAGACCGCAATATACGCCGAATCCCACCCACAAATCAAGCAAGCTTGCGCATAGGATAAATCCAACGGTCATGAACGCTTCTATTATAAAATCTTTAACGATCTTAACATGTATTGTGCGCATGACAAAAATCTCGGACAGCACGGAATTAAACATTACCACAAAAACGATACAACTCAGCAATGCTATCAGATTGTTGAAAGCATACGCACACAATGCAAATAATGCAAACCCGAGCGCAATAGAGATCGCATTGGCAATCAGCATGTATTTTTCCTTTCTGTAAACCTTCAAATAATTGTTGGTTAACAGACTGACCTTGGACGAATATATTATTATCGGCAACAGAATACCGAGATAAGTAAGACTCTCAAAATAATCCGGCAACCATAATTCCAATATTTTCACGCCGACAAAATAGAATAGCATCATAAAAAACAACAACGGCGATAAAATGCTGCGTATGCTCTTATACATTTGAGGCAGTTTTTCGCTGTCTATACGCTTCAAAGACGGAAATAACACAACGCTTATAGCGGTTACAAATACAAGAAAAACGTTTGAAACGCTGAATGCAAACGCGACTTTTCCGAAAACCAATTCGTTCCAACGCCATTGCGTTATCATTTTGGCGCTACCTACCAGCAATCCCGCAGACCAATTTGCCAACATAAGAATTATGCCTGACGCTATATTTATTCTAAGTTCGCCTGCCGTTTGCTTGATAGGATTAAGTTTTCCGAAATATAACCCACGGTTAAATACAAATCCTATGCATATAGCTACGCAATCGCATAAAATATCCGCCGCGCAGTACCAATAAAAATCGTTACATCTGATTATAAGTAATAGAACTATCGCCAGACCGTATACTACTCGTTGACCAATAGAAAGAATTACATACTTGCTTATGCGATTGGTAATTTGGAACAGATACGACGAATAAGTAACCATATTTTTAGTTACAATACCGACCGCTACGAAAATAAAAATTAATCTAAGCTCCTCGCCTAAAGCAATTGCCGATATTGCAGTCATTAAAAGCGTGCAAATGCCAGTAAATGTAAGCAACACCACAAATTGCGAGCGAAGCAATTTTTTATCTAGCTCGTTGTAGTCGTATTTGGAATACCGCAATACCATGCCGTCTAGAAGTCCGAAATGCAATACTCCTACATAACCGACATATAGAACGTATGTTTGCCAATGTGAATACTGAGTCCCGTCAATAAATTTCGGTACGATAAGCGTCAAAACGAAACTTACCGCCAGCGAAATAATCTGCGCAGTAATGGAAAGTATTACGTTCGTTGCGAACTTTTTAGTGGTAATTTGTTTAGGCATACATTAATAGACTTTTTCTCTCAAAAATATAAACCTCTTAGTTATTTAACTTTATTTATTGAGAGATTCCGGAGCCGCGTTTAATTCTCTTTATTTCTTTTATAGCCCTAAAGAATCGCTTTTTCATTTTTCTATAATTCTTATCCTTTATTGATCGACATAGCCACAATATTTTAAAAGCAATAACTATAGGCAGTAAGCTTAACCAAGATGAACCGTAATATTTTCTGAGCACTATTAATTCACTAATTAAAAAATGGTATTTCCTAAATGCAGTCGAAGTTTTTCCTATCGAATTATGATGATTGTGAATAACTACGGCGTCGGGAGTAATTAATGTGGATAATGCTCTTTTTTCAAGTTTATATGCAATTATATCTTCTTCATTAAACAAAAAGACGGATTCATCCATATATCCCGATTTATCAAAAAATTCTGCTGTAGTTAAATACATGCAACCGTAAGTCATACCCATAAACTTATAATCTGTCGCAAAGTATTCATCAACCTTTTGATATCTCGGATATTTTTTGCAATATGACTTACAATGCTTTAAAATCGATTTTTCACTTAAAAAATTAGACATTGTAAGTTTATTTCTTGCAAACTGAGATTCACCATCTTGATTCGGAGTTTTTATAATAGGCGCTGCTACGCCCAACGATTCATCTTTCATTAATTTTTCAGCCAGTATTGAAATAGCATCGTTTTCTAATATAATATCTGCATTAATAATACATATATATTTGCATCCATCCTCAACGGCTCGCCTTATACCGATATTATTACCTGCCGAAAAACCATTGTTTGACGCAGAAACAAGTAATACAATATCGCTATCATCGTTAAATTCCGATTGAAACCTTTCAACCGAATCGTCCTTAGAACAATTGTCTACTATATATATCTTATATTCAGACGATGTTTTTTCCCTAATACTCTCTACACATGTAAAAACATCGTCCGGTGTGTTATAATTTAATAATACAATTCCAATCATTTTCAATCTCCGTAAAATCGACTATATGCAAGAAAGAATATCTTTATATTTCATATCGAGTATACCGTCGATTTTTGAGGAATCAAGCTTTCCATTTTTTACCTCTACCGATAAAAGGTTCTGTGGCCAATCTGTAAATTCAATCTTACAATCAGACCTATCGCAAATTGCTCGAGCCAATGAAAGCATAGAATATGAATGACCGCCGATGTTAAATACACCATTCAAAGTCTTTTCGGAAATACTTCCTTCGTAAAGTACCCTACAAATATCCGCAATATGTGTAAATGTCCTTACACTGGAACCATCACCGAATAAGTTGATTTTTCCGTTTCGAGCTTGCTCCATGAGTTTCCCTACTATGCCATAACTTGAGGAATTTTCGTTTAATACTCCAAAGGGGATTGCAATTCGAAATATCGTATAATTAACTCCATACATTTGAGAAAAAATATTTATACTTTTCTCTGCAAAAAATTTATTTAAAGCATATATACTTTTAGGAGATAACTCATCTTCTTCCGAAAGCGGCTTTGCCATATCCTTATAAACCAATCTGGACGACGGATAAACAATCCTACAGTGCGCTTTTTTTCCGGCTACAGCATTCAATATGTTAATAAGCACTTTCTCATTTATATCAATAAATGATTGAGCATCTATATTACTTCTCTCTGCGCCGTTTAAACCGGAAAAAACAAAAACAGCATCACAGTCAAAATCTATGGACTCAATATCAGTAACACTCATCAAATCTATTTTACGGTAATTGTCAAACCCATCTGCTTGACTACTCTGTATATCGTAAGCTTTTACATTAACATCTTTATCTTCAAGATATTTAAGAAAATTACGCGCAATACTGCTATTTCCGCCGATTATCGAAAATTTATACATTTTTGACCTCATGATTATCTATTCTGTCAAAGAAATCTTTCAATATTAATGACGGTAAAAATCGTTTTGAATATTCATAAGCCGCTCTCCGCATTCTCAGACCCTCATCTCTGTTTTCTAAAAGATAATTAATATATGCTACAATAGCATCTACATCTCCGACTTCAAAAATAAAACCTGTTTCTTCATTAATAACAATTTCCGAATTATAATGCCAATTGCTCGCTATTACGGGCACGCCACCCAGATAACACTCCACAACACCTATAGGAAAACCTTCGCCATTATAGAACGTCGGAAAAATCATGGCATCATGCCGGGATAATATATCAATTACACAGTCACCTCTGAGATAATCATTGAGCTTGATATAATCTTCTGCACCACGCATAACGTCATTTAATTCGCTCTCATAATCCTTAGAAGGCTCACCGTAAATATCCAAAGTACATTTTACAGTTTCAAAGTTAATTCTTTTTACGGCGTTTATAGCATCGGTTATTCCCTTTTCCTTGCACACTCTTGAATAGGTGCAAAAATGAAGAATTCCGTCATTCCTATTGGGATTAAATTCTCCATTCAATCTACGCTCTGAAAACACCGGCGCATATAGTATGTTGCTATATCCCATTTCCGTAAAATGATCAACCATTGTTTTTGTTTCAAAATATATACTATCTATCTTACTAAAATGCGGCAATAATTTTTTCTTTG
>CATKFJ010000135.1 GCA_949747725.1 uncultured bacterium | reverse complement strand
GATTTTCTATAAGCGCCGCCGTGACCGCACACGTTACTATTGCCGTTATTATGACCGTCGCTAAATACCCTGCCATGACGATTATTATAATACATCGACCGTATCTTGTCAAGCTCTTACTTCTTTTGTAAAAGAAGTAAGCAAGAAAACTTTTAGTGTCGTGTGTTTACTTATGATGTTCGTTGTAGGTTACACCCGAATAATTTCATTACGTTAGAAATTTATTAGACGCCACTTTGTCATTTCGACCGATAAATCCCTCGGAATGACTTTCTTCTTTTGTAAAAAAACAAGCAAGAAAACTTTGTATCGATCACTTGCTTGTTCGTTTTTCTTTATATTCCTGTATATGATTGTACGTTACTTTTATATTATTTTTATGATTTATATCAAAGTGGAATGGATCACATAGTCGGCGGTCGCTTTATTCGTTGCGATCGGGATATCGTACACCACGGCGATCCTTAGCAGAGCTTTGACGTCGGGATCGTGCGGCTGTGCGGACAGATTCTTTATCGCCCAATTCACCATGTCCGACTTTTTGCCGCTTGTTCGGCGAGTTAAATATATGTACGGGTATTACTTAAAGTATTCGACGCCGGCTTTAAACAAGCCCATATCGGCTTTTGCATAACATTCCACGGTGTTTTTCAAAAGGAACTCGCCCGTGCGTTCGCTATGTCCCATTTTGCCGAAAACTCTTCCGTCAGGGCTTGTTATGCCCTCTATGGCAAGCATGGACCCGTTGGGATTGAACGGGCTTTGCATAGTGGCGTGTCCGTTAAAGTCGCAGTATTGCGTAGCGATCTGACCGTTCTTTACAAGCGTGTCGAGCACGTCTTGGGGCGCAACGAACTTGCCCTCGCCGTGCGATACGGGTACTTGATACACGTCGCCGACCTTGAGCTTGCTCAACCACGGGCTGTAGTTGGCGCAAACGCGGATATCGGCAAGCGTAGAAACGTGTCTGCCTATATTGTTGAACGTAAGCACGGGATCGGTCTTTACGGGCGTATGTATATGTCCGCTCGGCAAAAGTCCGAGCTTTACGAGCGCTTGGAAACCGTTGCATATACCCAATGCAAGCCCGTCGCGCTTATACAGCAGGTTTTCTATCTTTTCGGCAATGAGCGGATTGGATAGGAACGCAGCAATAAGCTTTGCGCTGCCGTCGGGTTCGTCGCCGCCCGAGAATCCGCCGGGGAGCGCGAGTATATTACTGCACTCTATAGCCTTTGCCATCTGCTTGACGCATTCTTCCACGTCCGCCGCCGAACGGTTCCTTACAACAAAAATATCGGTTTCCGCGCCTGCCGCCTCGAACTTGCGCGCCGTATCTATCTCGCAGTTCGTGCCGGGGAATACGGGTATAAACACCTTTACCTTTTGCGGTTTCGCGCTCTTGGGTCTTGTACGCTTTGCACCCTTGCCCGTATAACAAACGTCGTTCACTTCGCCGCTCGCGGCGCATACCGACGGGTAAACGCTCTCGAACGTGCCGATAAAGCTGTCGAGAAGTTTTGTTTCGTCGGTGGGTTTGCCGTCGAACACGATATCGGTATCGTCGGCAGTGCGCGTTATGTTCGCGCCGAACAGGAACTTCCCGTCGTCGGTGGTGATGCCCAAGCAATCGAGGTCATAACCGAAAAAGTCGTCGCCTTTGCGCGCGGCAAACACTATATCGCCCTCGCTTTCCTCGAACAGATCCTTATCTGTAGAAGTGAATGCAAAGCCGAGTCCGTTACCGAAACACGATTTTACTACCGTTGCCGCCGCGCCGCCGCGTTCTACTACCGCAGCCGTCGTTACGTTCTGCCTGCCTATCTCGCCTGCAAGCAACATCAAAAAGTCGTTCAGGTTTTGGAAATCGGGATAACCGTACTCGTCGCGTTTGAGCTTGTATCTGTAAACGCGCTCCCCCGCGGCTTTAAGCGTATTATCTATAACGACCGCACTGTCAGCCACACCGAGCGCGAACGTTATGAGCGTAGGCGGAACGGATATTTTTTCGAACGTGCCGGACATGGAATCCTTGCCGCCGATAGACGGCAGGCCATATCCCATCTGCGCATCATAAGCGCCTAACAGCGCTGCAAAAGGCTGGCTCCAACGGCCAGGCTCCCCGCTCATTCTCCGGAAATATTCCTGGAAG
>CATKFJ010000134.1 GCA_949747725.1 uncultured bacterium | reverse complement strand
TCGCCTTTGCTCGGCTCGATCTTGCCCGACAACAGCTTTAGAAAGGTAGACTTTCCGGCGCCGTTCGCGCCTATAATGCCGTAGCAGTTGCCGCTTGCAAACTTGATGCTTACATTCTCGAACAGCACGCGCGTGCCGAACTGAAGGTTTACATTTGATACGTTGATCATTTAGCTTTCCTATAACAATGATATTTAATTGAAAAACGGGCAATAATATGCCCGTTTAAATTTGTTTATAACCTCGAGCCTAATATATTGGCTTAAAGCATTCACTGTAGCCTTATAACGTCGCATAACGACGAAATACGCGGTCGAGAACTATTCGCCCTTAAACGGGAGCAACGCCATTACCCTTGCGCGCTTGATAGCTGTAGTTACGTCGCGTTGATGTTCGGCGCAAAGTCCTGTCGCACGGCGCGGCAAGATCTTGCCGTTCTCGGCGATATACTTTTTAAGACGCTCTACGTCTTTATAGTCCACGCTTTCGATATGGCCTTGGCAATACTCGCAAACGCGCTTTTTGGCAGGACGGCGCGCACGACGTACTTTGTCGTCGCCGTCGTTTGCTTTTACTCTGTTTTTATTTTTATCCATGATGGAAAACTCCTTTATTTATTTGCGACTTGCGTCGCCGTGATGAACGCGCTACGCGCGTATTACATATTCGCACGTCGCGAATATTATATGTTCGGCGTCGCCGAACGTCAAAATTGAATAACGAATCTAATGCGATCAGAACGGTAAGTCGTCGTTATCTACAGGCTGCATGTCCGAAATGGGATGCGGTTCTTCGGGCTGATATCCGCCCTGCATGCCGTCGCGACCCATTGACGTATTCTTCGGTGTCAAAAACTCCACTTCGTCGGCGACCACGTCGAACGACGTACGTTTAACACCGTCGCGATCCTCGTACTGACGGCGCTGAACAGAACCGTTGATACCGACCTTGCTACCCTTAAAAAGATATTTGGCACAACGTTCCGCAAGCTGACGCCAGCATATAACGTCGAAATAATCGGCTACGCGCTCGCCTGCCGCATTGGTAAACGGACGGTTGACGGCTATATTGAACCGAGTAAAATTCACTCCGCCTTGAGTGCTGCCGGATTCGGGATCGCGAGTAAGATTGCCTATCAAAATTATTTTATTCATACTTTATTCGATCTCCTTACTTATTTCAAGCCAAACATGATTACACGCGTTCTATCATAAAGCGAAGAACGTCGTCGCTTATGCGCATCTGACGTTCAAGCTCGGCAGGAATCTCGGGCGGAGCGGAGAACTTCATCAGCACATAGTAGCCGGTCAAATGCTTGCCGGAGATTTTGGTCTTAATGGGGTACTCGAGCTTGCGCGAGCCGCCGCCCCACTCTTCCGCCGTAACTTCGCCGTACGGCGCGTCGAGCGATTTGAAACGTTCCACCAACGCTTTTTTCGCGTCGGCATCTTGCTTGTCGGACAAGATGTATAGGATCTCGTAATTATTCATACACCCTCCTTGCGGTCTATGACCCGTATTGCACGGGTAAGGAATCGCGACAGTTAAAGATTTCAGCCGCGATATATATTATATCACCCTCTTTCCGTTTTTGCAAGCATTTCCATACTTCTTTTGTAAAAGAAGTATGCAAGAAAACTTTACTTCGATTGCATAATCGTTTGTTTTGTTTTCCTATCCTTTTAACAACACCCGTAATTATTTCTCAAAGAAGTATGCAAGAAAACTTTTAGTGCCGTGTATTTACTTAGGCTGTTCGTTGTAGGTTACACCCGAATAATTTCGTTACGTTAGAAATTTATTGAACGCCTCTTTGTCCATCGCGTCACGTCCTATTCCTTGTCCTTTCGACACAGCGTCACGCCACTCCCATGTCATTTCGACCGAAGTGAGCGTTAGCGAACAAAGCGGAGAAATCTATTCAATTCCGCTTTCCGAATTCCGAATTTAAAAAAGCGCTCTTGACGTTAAACATCAAAAACGCTTTTTCATTCTCATACATATTTATTTATAAACTAATTCAGTTTACGACCGCAATTCGAACAGAACACCGCGTCCGCTTCGTTTTCTACGCCGCATGCGACGCATTTAATGTTATCCGTCACGACCGTTGCCGACGTTTCCGACGCGACATCCGCCTCTCCGTCCGCACCCGTAACCATTGTGGTGGTAACGGTAGTCGTCGTAACCGTAGTTGTTTCGACGGGATCGGGTTGTTTCGCCGATTTTGCCGCGCTATCGGTAAGCTTTACTCTCATTCTTTTAAGCGGCGGTACAAGCGCAAACAGTATGTTAGCCAATACCGCAAGCACTATGAGCACTACCGCAAAAACGAATCCGCCGCCCATAGCAAGCCCGTCGGGTTTTCCGCCGGCGTACGATATAAGAGCTATAAGCGCGCACACGCCGGCTGCGGCAGGGACTATTATATCGAATATCGCGGGAAGCTTTTTGAGCTGTATAATAGCAAGAAGCACGAGCGCCGCGAGCGTAACAAGCATCATTATAAACGCAAATCCGCCGCCGCCCGACGCGCTTGCCGCGGCAGCCGCATACCAACCGGGCTGTTTTGTATAAATCGGATTGGCAGTAAGCAAGAACATGGCAAGCACTACGAACACAATGTTGCAAATCGAATATATCGGGAACTTACCGTGGTACTGCAAAAGCATTACGAACACGGTGAACGCGAGCAGTACTACCGACACGGCAAACGCAATAATCTGACCGGCCGTCATGTTCGCGCCGAAGAGATTTACTAAGCCGAGATACGCTACAAGGAACGCAAATGCGACTATTGCGTCAAACGCATAAATACTCTTATCTTTCTTTATCAGTAAAACAATAACATTCTTTACAACAAGCGCAAGCGGAACTATAAACGCTATAAGCATCAATATAGCAAGCATTGTATATGCGCCGTTAGCCCATTCTCCGGCGACGCCGCCGAGATAACCTTTTATAACATCGCCGTTGCCGAGATAAGCAAACAAGTTATAGCTTGCCGATTTTCCGCCGACGATAGAAATATCAAACGCCGATATCATAAGCAAAATCGAGCTTAACAACAATAACGCATTTGCTACGATAAACAACGGAAATTTACCCTTGTTTTTTATAAACTCATCGGACCGTTGCGCGATCGTTGTCGTTTTTGTTACCTTTTGCTCGACCACCGTGGTTTGTACGGGTGCAGGAGCAGGCGCAACAACGGGTTCGGGTTCCGACTCTTTTATCGGCTCAGGTTCTTTTACGGCTTCGGGCTCGGGTTTCGGTTCTTCCGCTACAGCAGGCTCCGCAACAGGCTTTTTTTCTTCCGTGACCGGAGGTTGCTCTACAGTTTCTTGCTTTACCGGCTCGACGGGTTCGATCGGCTGTTCGTCTACGGGCGGTTCGTTTGCCGCGACGGGTTTCTTGGTCGGCGTCTTCTTGGTAGTCTGCGATTTATCGGCAGATGCCGCGGTTTTTTTCGTCGCAGGCTTTTTCGCCGCTGTCGATTTTGCAGTACTCGACTTGGTAGTCGCAGGCTTTTTCGCCGACGTCGATTGTTTCTTGGCTGTCGGCTTTTTTGCAGTCGTGGATTTTGCCGCAGGCTTCTTTGCCGTAGGCGTTGCGGCAACGTCCGATTCCGTTCCGTCGGTGCCGTTTAGCGAAGCTATCAACTCCGCAGCTCGTTTAAGAGCCTCGGCAGCTTCGGCACGAGTTTTCTCGACGTCGTTACTGCCGCTGTTCTTTTTTTGTGCCATTATCCCCTCCAAAGCTATTATAATATACGGATATAATTTACCTTTTTACGATTATATCATATCTTATCGCATAAATCAATATTTTTGAAAAATTTTTGTGAATTTTTATAACTCGTTTTAAAAAATCTCGCACCGTCTTCAAAAAACATTCCGTATCAGCCGACAGTTTAGCGCCGCGCCGATATTGTTTCGACAGATCTCTATCCGCTATTTTGCAATCTTTTCGACCGTCATGCCGTCATAGGCAACCGTTATGCCGTAAGGCCGCGCCGCCGCCGCAATACCATCGTAATCGAGGTCGGTATTGTGCGACAAATGCGTAGCAATGACTCGCGCGTCGGACGACAGTATGCCTACCTTGTTCATGAGCGCGTATTGATCGACTATATCGTAAAGTCCCATATGCCGACCCGTGCCGTGACGTATAGCGCCGTAAGTGCAGTCGAGCGCCGCTATATCCGCTTTTGCGCCCATAGACTTAAGCCTTACAAACACGTCTTCGGAAAGAGGTCCCGTATCGTTCATAAGCAACGCGCCAACACCGCGCCTTTCCACGTAGTACACCAAACATTTCTCGCCGACCGTATGCGACGCCGGAAGAGCTATCAATTTTACATCTCCGCTCATAACGCTGTCATACGGTTCGACTGTTTTCAACTCTATGCCGCTCTTTACTTCGTCGCGGATCTCGCGCGCAGTATCCGCCATGAACATATCGCGAACTGTGGAATTACAGTAAACGGTCACGCGCGGTTCTGTCATATCGTGCGCGAACGGACCGCCGCGCATACAGAACTCCTGAGGATAGCAGTGATCCATATGCGCATGAGTAATAAGCACGCGCGTTATTTTAGACAGGTCGAGTTTATACCTTAACATATGTAAATATGTGTCCATGGGAAAATCGAACAGAGTATCGCCGTCGATAAGTATTTGACTGCGCGTTCGTATATCCTTGCCGCCGCGCTGTTTTGCGCGCAGGCATGTCGGACAATTGCAAAACACGGCAGGCACGCCCTCCGCCGCCGCCGTGCCTAAGAACGTAAGTTTCATTGGCTATTCCGATCTCCTTGTTTGAGAACACATTTGTTGCGCAAGATTGCTCAATGCGATAGTATCCGCTTTCATTACGGGCGTTACGGGGATGGCGTCGATAACTTCCACGATAGTCGGCTCGGCGTAGTGCGAAAGGTCGTTGGATATCTTGCGCTTTACCGCTTGCTTATCCTGTTCCGCGCCCGTAAGGAACAATGCGATACGCGTCTTGCCGTTGTCCTTATACTCCACCGCGCACGCGCCCGTCACGCCCGATATTTCGAGCGCGGACGTTTCTATTTCTTTGGGATACACGCTTATGCCCGATATCTTGATAATGCGCTTCAGTCGCTGTATAAAATACAGATACCCGTCGGCGTCCATATAGCCGAAGTCGCCCGTACGCACGTATTTTTTGCCGCCGTACTCGAAGAACACGCGCTCGTTCGTCTGCGGATTGGCAAGATACCCGTTCATCAGCGTGTTTCCGGCAATGGCAATTTCGCCTTTTTCGCCTGCGGCGAGCGGCGTTGTTCCGTCGGGATCGACAACGATCGCTTCGAGATCGCTCAACATATATCCCATAGAACCGCGACGGTTATGCGCGAAATTATTGACCGCACACACCGTTACCGTTTCCGTCAGACCGTAGCCCTCGAACAGCCGCGCCGTTGCGCCGACTTTTTCGAGTCTGCCGTTAAACTCGTCGAGCAGGTCTTGCGGTGCACAGTCGCCGCCCACAAACCCGACATACAGGTTTTTAAGCGCTTTGCCGTTAAAACCTTTCTGCTTTAACAGTGCGCGGAACAAGTTCGGCACGCCAATTATAAAGTGCATTTTGTTCTTTTTCAGCAGTTTGACCGTCGACTTGGGATCGAACTTCGGCATAAGCACGGACACGCCGCCGTACGCGAGCGTCGTGTGTATGCACATAGCCAGCCCGAACCCGTGAAACATAGGCAGCGCCGCAAGCATATACATGCCATGCGCCCTATCTGTACACAACGCCTCGAGACCGCGATCGGAAAGCGCGATAACCGATTCGTCGGACAGCTCTATGATCTTCGGTTCTCCGCCCGTGCCGCCGCTGTGGAGATATACGCCCGTCGTCGCGCCGTCGCGCGCAGGCTCTTCGGGCAACGCGCATAATTTCAGGCTGTCGTAATCGGTGATGTTGGTCATATCGCCCTTATACGGCTTGACCTTCATATCGAATGCAAACCGCAATATGCCGTTAAGCGACCGCGCGGGATGCACGGACACTATCGGATATTCGGCAGCAAGCGGCGCATACTTTTCGAGGTTGATAGACAGCGTTATCAACAGCTTGGACTTTGCCGCGTCCATAAATTTTTTCAGTTGGTTTAGCGGCGCGAGCGGATGGACCATGTGTACTATTCCGCCGAGTCTGTTTACCGCATAAAAACAATACACGCACTCGGGCGTATTCGGCATACATATCGTTACCACGTCGCCTGCCGAAACAATGCGCGCAAGGCGTGTCGCCGCGTCGTCGATGTTTTTGAACAGCGCGCTGTGCGTGAACGATTTACCCATGTACAGCAACGCGCGTTCGTCGTCCGTTTTTTTATCCGATAGTTTTAACGATTGATATAAAAGCATGTTGTCACCTACAAAGAGAATCCTACTATTAAGCCTAAAACGATATACAGCCCCGCGAGTACGGGTTGATGAAAAAAGTAAAACCACAAAGCGTGTCTGCCTACAAATGTGACGGGTTTATGCCATTTGCCGTCGAGCATAGGCAGTAACGATTGCTTTGCGGAATAAACGGCTTTGCCGAAATACATACCCACGCACACCGCGCCGACATACGGGAACAGCCCGAACCAGTCGTCGCCAAACGCGAATGTACCGATGACATAGCCCGTAAAATGTTCGTTCGTAAATACCCTGTCGTATCTGATCGTCCAGAATCGGTTGAGTATGCCGGCGAGCAATACTGCGGCGCCTATTGCAAGCGGAGCGTAAAGATTGACGCGCTTATTGAATTTGGTTATATTGTCTATCGCCGCCACGCACAGTATACATAATGCAATGCAATGCAATATCCCGAACACTATGCCGTCGTCCATGAACCCGATCGCTTTGCACACAAACGAAATGCCCGTAAACGCTATTGCGGCAATACCGCAGAGCGCGCCGCGTTTAACGTTATCGCGCGACAGCGCGCAGCTTATTCCGACCAGAAACAGGAACAGGAACACGAACAGGTAATGCGCCCAAAACCGAAAACCGTAATCTATTGTCGAATCCCAATAAATACGGGCAAACCCGTACAGCTTGTCCATAACTCCGCTCACGCCCGTTTTATAATCGGAAAAAAATCCGTACGGGTGCGAACAGTCGAACATAAGATGATCGAAACACATGGCAATAACGGCAAAGCCGCGCAGAAAATCAAGCTCCCACACGCGCCGCCGTTTATCTCGGTATAAAGACTTTACCGCCGACTTATTGTTCATGTGTTTATTATACACTATAATGTGCTTAATGTAAAGAAAAACCTACTTCTTTCGTGAAAGAAGTAGGCAAGAAAGCTTTATGCGTTAATGTACTATCATATTGCTTATTCGCTTTTTTGCATTTAAATTCTTTTATAAGCTTATCTTTTTTCGTGAAAGAAATAGGCAAGAAAGCTTTACATATTTAATAAACTTTCGATTATGCTTATTCGCTTTTTTGCATTTAAAATTCTTTTACGAGAGTATCGACGTCGGAAATTCGAGCGTCGTATACGTCAATCAAATATTTAATGCCGTGATCATAGTCCGCTTTGGTAAATGAATCGGTTGCGTCGCTTGCAACGATAATGCCGTAACCGAGCTGATAGGCGTCGGCGGCGGTATGGCGCACGCACATGTGCGTATGCAATCCCGTCAATATTACCGTGTCCACGCCGAGTTCTCTTAAAAGCAGATCGAGGTCGGTATGGAAAAATCCGCTGTATCTGCGCTTAGGCACAACATAGTCGATGTCGCAAAGTTTGAGTTCGGGAATTACTTGCGCGCCGAAAGTTCCGGCAATCGCGTGATCTCCCCACTTTTTGAGTTCGTGATCTATACCCTTAATGTGCGCGTCGTTGCAAAATATTACGGGTACGCCCTTTTTTCTCGCCGCATCGAGCAGCTTTGCCGTTTTAGGCACTATCGCAAGTCCGCGGTCGCATTTGAGCGCGCCCGTCACAAAGTCGTTGAGCATATCCACCACAAGTACAGCCGTTTTGTTTTTCATTTTTTATTACATCTCCTAAATGTATATTCATGTGTATATACACATGAATATATTATATACCCTTTTGCACTGTTTTGTCAACGGAATACTGTTGCCAAAAAGCAAATAATGTGTTAAAATATTTTAAATTCAAAGGAGGACTGTCGTATGACCAACGGTGAAAGACGCGAACAGATATACAAGTTACTTTCTGAGAGCGACGGCTGTATAAATGCAAACAGCCTTGCCGAACGTTTCGGAGTGACGCGTCAGATAATAGTATCGGATGTGGCTATGTTGCGCGCCAACGGCAAAAAGATCGCGTCCGCGAAAAACGGTTATTATATAGAGCGCGCAACTGGAATCATGGAAACGGTCATTTGTCGGCATACGGTAGACAAAGTTCTCGATGAACTCTACGCAGTGGTAGACAACGGCGGAGAGGTATTGAACGTGACTGTAGAACATCCGATATACGGACAGATCTCCGCAGATCTGAACATAACGTCGCGCTACGACGCCAATAAATTTACGGAGCGTGTAAGCGATAGTAAAGCCGCTCAACTTTGCGATCTTACGGGAGGACTGCACGTGCATGTATTGCGCGTTCCCGACGCTCAAGCCTACGATCGGATAGTGACC
>CATKFJ010000133.1 GCA_949747725.1 uncultured bacterium | reverse complement strand
TTGTTCGCGCAGTATTCGTCGGCTTTGCCGCAGGCGTTGTCCGCGCAGTAGTCGTCGGTTTTGCCGCAGGCGTAGGTTTCTGCGTCGAGCCTGTAGTCGATTTTTTGTCCGGCATAAAAATCTCCTTGAAAGTCATTGATATTTTAATCGGTCGTATATACTTATACGGCTGACTTACAACTTTTGTTCGCACATTATACTATATAATGATGCGCTTTGTCAATTACAAACGATCGCTTTAATTATCGGCACGTTGCAAAAAGCGGATACTACAACACGAATCCGCTTATAAGTTTGGCTGTGAGCGTTGCCATTGTTTTAGCCGGGGTTTGACAATCGTTTTTCATCCATTCGCGCATGATCGACGCAATTCCGGCGGCGGCAAAATTCAAATAGTATTCGCGCAACAGCGGATCGAACGCTACCGCGTCATGGAACGACTCGTTCAGCTCGATCTCCACGAACTCGCGGATCTTGTTTATGATAAAGATGTACAGGTCGGGATCGAAAAATATTGCCGAAAACTCGCGCGTGCATAAAATATATTCGAACCAATACAAATATATCTTACGCGCGCCCGACGTTGTAAAGTCGTATTTTTGCATGAATTCGAAAAACACTTGATCTACAAGCCGTTCCACTATGGACGTTTTGGACGAAAAATTCCTGTAAAACGTCTTTCTCGCCACGCCGGCTTTTTTGCAAATATCGGTAATAGTCACTTGCGCGAACGGTCTGTCCGTAAGCAGTTCGAACAGCGCGCTTGTAATAAGATCCATAGACCGCGCTCTGCCGGCATTGAGCTTACCGGCGCCTTCGCTTGCATCGATCATTTTACTGCCTCCCTATTCCGTATCGCCCGTCATTCGACGATCTTTTTAAGCAACTCGTCGGGATCGGAAACGATGTACTTCGGCGAGAACGCCTCGAGCACGCTCCTATCCCTGAATCCCCAAGTAACGGCTATCGCAGGCATGCCGCAATTTATCGCCGTCATCATATCCGTTTCGCCGTCGCCCACATAAACGGCTTGACTGCTATCCGCGCCCAACGCGGCAAGCGCGGCGTTCACTCCGTCGGGCGACGGTTTGGGACGTATCCCGTCGCGCGTGCCGATAACAATATCTACCGCGCCGAAAAACTTCGCTTTAAGCTCCTGCGCCGCCCCGTCGTACTTGTTGGTAACTATAGCCGACTTAAGCCCCATGCGTTTTACGGCGTCGAGCATTTCGGTCACGCCGTCGTACGGCTTGGTAAGATCGGCATTGTGCTTGTCGTAATACTCGGTGAACACCGCAAGGCACGCGTTCATAAGTCGACGGTCGTCAAACGTGCCGTTATCGAGATCGGGGTCTTGCCCCGTAGTCGCATAGTACAATGCCCGTTCTATAAGCTTGGGCACGCCGTTGCCCACGTAACGCCTGACGCGCGATATATCCAATGCGCCGTACCCGAAAGCGCCTAACGCGTGATTTACCGCCGCGGTAAGATCGTCGAGCGTATTCAATAACGTTCCGTCCAAATCGAAAATAACCGCTTTCAACTTCATGCTCGTTCCGCCAACGCTATTAGCTCGTTTCTATGCGCCGCCGCGCCGCCGTCGGCAAGCACGAACGCTATTCCGAAATCGCGCGCCCCCTTGCCGTCGTTTTCGGGATCGTCCCCCACCATTACCGCGTCCGACTTATCGAGCTTGTATTTATCGAACAATATCCCGAAATACGCCCTGTCGGGTTTGCGGCAACCGTGATCGGAACTTAAAAGCATGCCGTCGAACTCGCCGTACAGCCCTATTTCTTTAAGCTCGTCCACAGTGAACACGCTCTGCGCGTTGCTAAGCAAGTACAACTTCGCGCCGTATCCTCTCAGCTCGGCAAAAAGCTCTTTAATGCCGTCGAACAGCCCGAACGTGCGCAAGGATGCGCGCCGCGCGATCACGGCGCACTCGCGCAATTCGGCGGCGGTAAGCTTTATGCCCACGCTCTCCGCCATATAACGGTACACTTCGCAAATATCGCCCTCGGGATATTCGTACTCGGACGAGCGCGCCAGCTCCGACAAATGCCTGTCCCAACCTTTGTCGTAAAGCTCTATTAGCGTCTTTTCGTCCGCGGCGGCTCCGCGCTCGGCAAAATACCGCACTATAGACGTCCACGACTTTACATCGTGTTCGTCCGTATGTATCTCCGCAAGCGTGTTGTACAAATCGAATATAAAAGTTTTCATGACTATATTATATACAATATACGATTTTTTTTCAAGCGTTTAAATTAAAATGCCCACGGGGTTTGATCCGTGGGCGTATACTCTAATTGTTTATCAAACTTTCCACAAGCTCGAACAGCCTGTTTTCGTCCGTGTTCCGTTCCAAAGTTACAAAATATCTGTAATCCCCGTATTCGAACACTCCGTTAAGGTTTATATCATCGACTACCCATTTTAGTACTACCGAATTAACCACATATTCATTTTTGCAAATATCACTAATCTCATTTAATACATCTATATATATAGAAATATCAGTAAATTGAATCTCGACAGCTTCACCCGTATTACCGTTCACAACATACTCTTTTAACCCCAAAACAGCTTGAGTACCATTTTCAGAATAACAATCCGTTGTACAATTATCGGCGTTATCGTACCAATCGAAGTATAAAATATTCTTACTATTAGCTTGAGCATACTCTTTTATATTTTGATCGTATGCTTTTATACTATATTCGTGTGACGAAAATGTGCGTATATTGCTTTGCGGTTCGTTCTTTTTGGGCAAAACAATGGGCAACGTTATAGCCAAACATGCGGCGACCGCGCCCACGGGCAAGAAAACCGCCATAAATTTTCTTTTGGACGACTTTCTTTTTTCCATTTTTTCTGCATCGAAATCCTGCAGACAAGCCGCATTCAGTTCGTTCAAAATTTTATCCCGATTCTCGACGTCATGATTTTGAATCAGTTTGCGGAATTTCTTTTCCTCGCTCATAAAGACCTCTTAATTTATTTTTACGGTAACTGCGTCTACAAGATACGATCCTACTTTGTAAAAACCCCTTGACGGCTCTCCCCACGCTGTACATACGCGCAAATATATTTCGTGCCGTGCGCCGCCGTTCATTATGTATTTCACTTCGTAATATCCGAAAGCTACCATTATATGATTGCCGCTTATATACGTACTTGACACGACATCAGCATTTGACAGAATACCTATTCTATAAACATTGCTCGGTTGGGTAAACAAGACGGTGACTTGATTATTGCGTATAGCCTCTTTAAACAGATTGTAATTGAAACTGCCCTTGCTGCCTACCGAACTGTAAGATACGTTATATCCCCGTTCGTTTATGTAGCTCGACAGCCCGTTTTTAAAATCGTCTTCGGTAACTCCGTCCCCGTACACGTTTGTCTGCATGCGCGCATACAGATCGCGTTTTAAAGCGCCCACGTGTTCCGCATCCTGCTTTCTGTAAATGCCGCTCGGGTAATAGGAATCCCAATCGGGTATCATGTTGGAATAATACTTATCGTAAAACCCTACCGCTATAGAGCCGGAAACCGCGCCGCAACTGTTTGTCATGTCTGCGCTGTTGTCGTAGTACTCGGGCGCGTCGCCGTCCGTATAAATATCTTCGACTATCACTTTGGAAACATAATTTATCTGCTCGGTTGCATATAAGCCGATAGGCTGTCCGCCGATGTATCTGACTTGATCGGCGTCCGTCACTTCCGCTATATACGCGTCGTCTCGATCGACCGTTGCCTGTCCGTCCGTCCATGCGCCGCATGCCGGTAAGCTTGCCAATGCCAAGCTCAAAATTAAACTGATCCTGAATTTTTTGTTCATTTGTAAATGCCTCCGTTATTATATATCCGTCATAACGGTCGAATTTTTAATTGTTCGTCAAATTTTTTTGAATTTCTTTTAAAGTTTTATTCAGCCTGTAAAAGACTGTCGCCGCGGAAATGTTCAATTCCGCAGCGATCGCCTCGAATGTCATAAATTTATAGATCTTCATATCGACTATTTTCCTGTCTGTTTCGTCCAGACTTTCTATCGCTTTTTCGATATCGTATTTCGTTATCAGATTGTCCATAAAATCTTTGTCGTCGATCAGGCACTCGACCGATTCGTCCAATTCGGTTTCGGGACGGCATTCTCTCGAATTTATTTTATACGCTTCGTTTTTGGTTATCTTGCATAACCAAGCGTAGCCGTTTTTACTGTCGTCAAAGCTTTGCACGCTTCTGAGCACCGACATATACGCGTTTAAAATAACGTCGTCGGTAAATGACTTGTCAAATACATAGATATAAGCTATGTATTTTACGTACGGGTAAGAAATCTTGAAAAGCTTATCAAAACACTCATCTCCGCTTTTCAAGAGCTTTAAATATTTTTCGATACTTCTTCTTATGTCTTTCATGTCGAATAGTATTTTTTTATTATACTATAATTGCTTATGATAATATTATTATACTATAATCAATTTTGATTGTCAAATCAATATAAATAATTTGTAAAGGCGCGGTTTTACGCTGTTTTTGCCGCGACGGAGGTCAAAAACCGCCATAATTCGCCCGTTTTTGAAAATGCGCCGACTTTTGAAGATAGTATTTAACGGACACCGTCCGTTATTATATTTTGAGGGAGTAATAATATGTACCCGAACACGACCAACGATGAATCTTCGCTCGACGCCATGGAAGTTTTGGTGAGTTGCGGTATACCGCCGTGCTTAGGCGGTTGCGCGCATCTTGCCAGAGCGATCGATCTTTACGCCGACGGCATGACCTCGTTTATGGAGATCTACCGCACTATCGCCAAAGAACGCGGCGTCGAGGTAAAGAGCGCTTTGCGCACCATAACTTACGCGCTTAAACACTCGTTCGATCTGCACGTCAATCTTTCCGAACTGTTGCACATAACAATTCCGAAAGATCAAGTACATTCGTCGCTCGTAATAGCCCAACTCGGTCTGTATATGCGGCGGCGCAATCAGCGCAAATAGTACATGACCCTATCTTAACCTAAGCTGCAGCTCGGCTTGCGCCGCCGATCGATTTACGCCGCTCGCAACGGCTTATTTTATTGTGCGCCAAAACGCGCGGCATACCTTGACAAACCGCGGCGTTCATGATAAATTAAAGTATACTTTCTTGATCTTGTAAATCGATGTTCAAAGGAAAAGGATGTTACGAAAAAGATGCCTACAAACGGAAAACAATTCAGAAACTCTGTGTTTATTGCCTATCACGGCTCGCAAAGCATAGACGGTACGGGCAATCAAGCCGAAGATATAGCCAAACGTTTAAAAAAGACGTTCCCCATTGCCGACGCTTATTACGGCCCGGACACCGACGAACGCACGTTCGATATCCACCCCTCTAAAGTCATTCCCGATTGCGCGATGTTCCTGCTTACCGTAAACGACAGATGCCCGAAGGACGAGCACGGTCGGCTGGATAAAAACACGTCGGCTTGGCTGTTCCGCGAGATTCGGGCGTTTTACGAACTTTTTAAACACGGCGAACGCAATAAAAAAGATTTTGCCGTTTACTACTGCGGCAATCTGTTGCGCGATCCCAACGATATTGCGACGTACGTCAGACGGTTGCTGTCAGACATAGATCCCGACGGCGAACTGTATGAGGGCAATCAGTATTATATAGTAGACAGCATCGGCATCGACGAATGGGTGCGTAAACGTTTGGTTAATCCCAATACATCGGTGCTCACGGACGAGCCTTACTGCCCTTTCGATCTGCTGCGCGATAAAGTGAAAAACATCGTGGAGCATACGCCCAAGTACATGTTTGTTTTGCAAATGGAGCGCGGCATGGGTAAAACCACGTTCGCACGCGCGCTCGAACGCGACGCCGAGTTTCAAAAAACCGCGCGAGTGCGCGCGCTGTACGTCAGCCGCGACAAGAATTACGCGTCGCCCGAAAATTTCCTGTGGGATTTTTCCGATATGCTTCGGCGCGACGATAACGGCGATATGCGCAGCGTGGATATCGCGCCCGTGGATATTATAAATTCCGATCCCGTTCAGTCGTTTGCTCGATTCGTAAACGAGTTTAAAACCAAATATTACGCCGATAGAAAACTGCTGATAATTATCGACGGAATTGACGATATGGGCGCAGGCGGCAAACTGACTATTTCCGATTTTTTCGAGAACGCCGAATTTACGGACGGTGTGTTCGTTATGTTTTCGTGCCGCATATTCGAAAATGCGGACAGTCGGCATAACGCGGCTTACGGCTTTATCAACCGTTTCGGCGGCGAAAAAATAATATTCGATTCGCGCAACTACGATTATCTTAATTTCCTTTATAATTTCTACAACGATAATGTTATCTCTAAGTTCACGTCGCGCGGCGCGAGCATAAGCGTGCGCGAGATTTTTAATGCTATCGATCCCAAAAACATACTGTCGTTTTCCATTCTCATGAAAATCGGCAAAATTTATTTCGATCAGACCGACGCCGAAAAAGTGGATTGGCGCGTGCTGTCGTCGCTCGAGAGCGCGCTCGGATTTTTCTATAAACACATGAAAACCACGCTCAATGCGGAAACGTTTATGCGGTATAAAAAACTGCTCGTTATCTTCGCGCTGTCCGATTATGCCCTTACCTCCGCCGACCTTAAGGAAGCGTTCGGAATAGAATTTTCGGAAGCGCTGTTAAAGCAAAACGCTTATCTGAGAATATTTATACGTACTCACGACGAAAATACGCCCGTCGCGTTCGGCATAGTTCACGACCGTATAAAACAGCTTATACTTTCAGACGATCCCGATTTTACCAAAGGGCTTGTCGACGAAATATTTATGAAAGCGGATTCGCTCGCCGATTCGGGTCTGCCGTTGGAAACGATATGCGGCGAGAAATTCCCCGTGCTTAAGTTTTTCGGCGCGCTGCTCTCGTGCGACTTGATCCCCGTCGCGGAAAAAGAACGGTTGGCGAAAAAAATTCTGGCGCTGCCGTTCCGCCAATATTGGGAAAAATCGATCGGCATCGCGGAAAACGAACGACTGCTGCTTAAATCGCTTACCGATTACATAAGCTCGCCCGACTCGTCGCTTGCCGCCGAACTGCCCGATCGCGCAGCGCTCGCTTATGCCGTTTACGCACACGACTGTTTTATCCTTAATTTCTTTTACGAAGCCGGAAACCACTTCGAACAATGTAAAAAGTATTACGACGCGGTGGGCGTCGATCGCGCGCCGTACGACGTTCAACGCGACTACGCTTTGATGCTTACGATTTACGGCACGCATCTTCAGCTCTGCAAGCGCGACGGCGAATCGCTCGCTCTGCTTAAAGAATGTACCGACCTTTGCGACAAGCTGTACGCCGCGCACGAAATTCCGCTACGCGACTATGTGCATTACTATGTGGCGGAAAGCAATATTTACCATTCTTACGGCGATCTTGCAAATCAGAAAAAAACTCTCGACAAGGCTATGAAAATAGGCGGCGACGAATATCGTGAAACCGATCCGGCAAGGTTTGCGTTTATGAACACCGGCTATGCGTCATATTACGACGTAAAAGGCAAAGCAAAAAAAGCGTTCAAGCACATTCGGATCGCGCTCGATCACTATAAAATACATTTCCGCCGCGACCCGAATACGATGTTTATAGGCGATATGGTTGCCTGTATAGGCACTTACGTGGTAATGTTGCCGCAGATATACAAGGATAAAGAAACATGCCTTAGCCTCATGCGCGACGAAACCGAATTTTTAAAAGACGCCGTGGCAAAAACGGGCTACTCCAATCCGAATATCGATATGCGCGTCCACATGAAGTTCGCCGACTTCTTTTTGAAGCTCGGGCTTAAAAAAGAATGCGTCGCCGCTTGCACCAAGCTTCTCGACAAAATCAACTATATGCTCGCAGGCAAAAACCGTAATTTCGATACCGTAAGCGCGTTTAAACGCAGCACGACCGAGATACTCCGTAAAGCCGAACTTTTACCGTAATAGCGACGATTCCTCCACACGCTCGACCACAATATATTGAAACTCGGACAAACAAAAAAGCACAATATCTTGTGGAAATTGTGCTTTTTTGGTGGCGGAGCGGTAGTAGCCTAAAACGAATTAAATTATATATTTACTTTTATTTTAAATTCTATATACGCGATCTTGCGAGAGTGTCTGCCTCAAGTGAATATACATTGCCGAGATATTTCATGCCAAATAATCCTTTTTTAAATTTGGCGATTTCGCTTTTACAAGAATCCATACATTGGGTATTTTTAATAAGCAGTTCATATGCTTCTTTAATTTTCTTGTCTTTGAGTAATTGTATATATCGCTTCCAATATCTTATGTCTTCACCATAGGATTCTTTATACCCTTGTTCTTCACGTGTCTTGGGAGATAACCAGAGTGCTAACGATGCAATCAAGAAATCTATATCCCCGTATAAACTGTTCAAATCTTTTCTTGAGGCTTTTATTGTTGCGATAAGGTCAATAATGTATTCGTCATCATATTCTTGTCTTGACCAATTTATATAATTATTTTTATGAATACTGCTATAATATTGAAGAATACTATTCTGAATACGAGCCCATATTTCTTCCGCTTGTCTACGAGATGAAAATTTTTTTTCATTAATTTCTTTTAGACTATCTTGAATATTACCTACTTGTAATTTTAAAAATGCAAGCTCTCCACTGTAACTATGATTCGGACCTATTAAATTTAACTGATTAACTCGTGTGCATAATACTTTATAATACATTTCACTAATATAAGAATTTACAGAACTAATGCGATTAAGCTCCATTATTGTTTTATCCATAGAGCTAAAAACAGAATAATAGTCTACACTGCAAAAACCTACTGGACTTATACTACTCATAGAGCTATATCCATCCGGATATTGTAAAATAAGATACTTTTTGCAACTCGGCGAATATTCTTTTTAATAACATCTACAAGATATTTTTCCGCCAATTTATAATCTTGCGCTAAAATTGCATTAAACTTTGCTATTGCCTCGTTTGACGGTCTTTTTGATGCTTCGTTACGCTCTAAATTGTCTTTATGTTGTTTGATTGCATCTTTAACAGAAAAAGGTTTATTACAAGAAGAACAAAAAATAACTTCTTCCGAAGAATTAACCGTTTGCTGTTGTTTGCATAACGGACAAAAAACCGATATATCTTCCATAGTGTTTCTCCTAATAAATGATTTTTTATTATAATTATATCGAGTAAATTATAGCATATTTAGAAGATTAAATCAATGGTGAGAGGAATAATTTTTAAGTTAATGGCACTATGGGGGTGCTTGATACAAGCGCAGCGGTTCGCGCCACGATCAAGCACCAGCCGAAACGAAAAGAAACGACCGTAAAACCGCAACGCCGAGCGAGCAAAGGCGTCGCCGCTGTACCGCTTGGCGATCACCTTTGTGATTTGTTAGTTGTTTTTTTGTTTCGGCAAAAGCTGCAAACAAAAAACCTAAAACGTTCCATTTGACGGGGGCGTTTTAGGTTCTTATTGGCGAACAGTCATCATCCGAATTTGAACTTTTTATTTATAAAGAACATTTCGGAATAGTGCTACCGGTATAAACTATTCGTCATCGATATCGTGGTCGCGGATATAACGGTCTAAAATCCAATCGTCGCTGTTTAATACAATATCTATCAGTTGTTCTTGCAGTTCGGCTTTGCTTAACTTGCGAATATAAGATTCCACGCGGTCCGGTAAGCTTTCTACCCAATCTTCATACTCGGCTTGCTCTTTATCGACTTGCTTT
>CATKFJ010000132.1 GCA_949747725.1 uncultured bacterium | reverse complement strand
TAAGTCCGAGATCGGCGGCGATAATAGCCTTTTTCGCCTCTTTAAGCGCCGAAACATCATAAAGCGATACAGTGAGCGTGCGCGCATCGCTGACAGAAATATTAGCCATTTGATTAAGCGGCGTTTGCATACCGTAATAGTCTACGGTAACTTTGCTCAAAACTATGGGATTTGCACGTCCTGCGCGCATGGAATTAAGCTCGCCTTTTAAATGGTCGAGTACCTTTGCCAATTTTTCATCGATCTTGTTTGACTGTTCGATCAGTTGTTCGTTTTGCATGAAACTGCACCTCCGTAATGTTAATTGAGTTCTTTTTATAATGTTAATGAATCAAAGTGCCTATCTTCTCGCCGGACACGGCACGCACTATACTGTTCTCTTCGGACAATCCGAACGCGACGATAGGTATATTGTTTTCCATGCACATAGTGATAGCCGTAAAGTCCATGACCGCTATATTCTTATTTATAACTTCCATGTACGAGAGCTCGGAAAGCTTTTTTGCGTTCTTATTGGTCTTGGGATCGCTGTCGTAAACGCCGTCCACGTTCTTAGCCATAAGAAGCATATCGGCTTTTATTTCCGCCGCTCGCAAAGCCGCGCCCGAATCGGTCGTAAAGTACGGATTGCCCGTACCGCACGCGAATATAACTATTCTGCCGCATTCAAAATGCCTTAACGCTTTTCTGAGTATAAACGGTTCGGCAACAGCGGGAATGGAAAGCGCCGTTTGCACTCGCGTGGGCACGCCTTTTTTTTCGATAGCGTCTTGCAGAGCAAGCGCGTTCATTATTGTAGCGAGCATGCCCATGTGATCGGCTGTAACCTTATCCATTGCAACGCCCTGACGTCCGCGCCAGAAATTACGGCCGCCGACAACAATAGCTATTTCTACTTTTTGTTTGGCAAGCGCTACCAACTGACAAACTACCTTATCTACGGTTTCGGGATCGATACCGTTACCGCTGTCGCCGGCAAGCGCTTCGCCGCTGAGTTTCAACAGCACTCTCTTGTACATAGCCGCTCTCCTGTTAGATCCGATATTATATCGAGTAATTGTATATTTCAAAAAATCGGCTTACCGAAAAAACTCAGTAAGCCGATCGATGTTTAACTACTTGTTAGCAGATAACTTTGCAACTTCCTCGGCAAGATTGTCCGTACGCTTTTCGATGCATTCGCCCATAACGAATTTGGTAAAACGCACAACGTCGAGTTTTGCTCCCGTCTTTTTCGCGGTCGCCGCAACAAGCTGTTCTACCGTTATCGAAGGATCCTTCGCAAAGGCTTGATACAACAAGCAATTTTCTTTATAGAAATTACCGAGCTTACCTTCTGCGATCTTAACCAAAACCTGCTCGGGCTTATTTTTGTTCTTCTCGTCATTTAGCAATTGCTGTTTGATTATCTCGCGTTCGTGATTGACAGCATCCGCAGGAACATCCTCTTTGCGAACATACGGCGGTTGGAAAGCCGCGATGTGCATTGCTATATCGTGCGCCATTGAAACGACTTCGGCAACATTCGCGTCGGTAACACCGTCGGCGCTCACTTCGATAAGCGTTCCCATTTTGCCGCCCATGTGTATATATGCTTCCTCGATAGCCTTGGCGTTATTCTGAACGGATACGCGTCTGAGCGAAATTTTCTCGCCCGTCTTTTGCGTAGCCGCAGTGATCGCTTCCGCTACGGTGCTACCGTTTACTTTAACTTCGCCGAGCTTATCCACATCGGTAACTCCGCTTTCTACCGCAGCTTTAGCAAC
>CATKFJ010000131.1 GCA_949747725.1 uncultured bacterium | reverse complement strand
TGCCTTCGGGGCATATTATCGTGGGCGTTGCTTTGAGTCCGACGTTACGCGCGTTTACAACAGCGTCCACATCCATTACGGGCGAAATCGTTATCGTAAGGGATTGACTGTTGTAATCCTTGAAAGGCGCTACGCCTACGTTAACGACGCCGCTCGGCAACACTATTTCGGAGATCAGCGACCTACCGAACGCACTTTCGCCTATTGACGTAAGTTTGCAATTATCGGCAAAAGTTACAACGCTTAATTTGTGTTCGCCGACATTCACTTCGTTGACAACGCCGCCCGACTCTCTGTACAGCGCTTTATTGCCTATTTTGGTAAGACGCGCGGGGAAATTTATTTCCTTTAGGTTAACGCAACCGAAAAATACCGATTCGTTTTTAGGTGTAACGATATCGTCAAGCACAAGTTCGGGCACGTTTTCATAAGCATCGGGATCTTCGAATACTATTTTGGTAATATTTACGCACGACTTGAACGCGTACTGACGGAACGACGTAGCGTTCTTGGATATTTGAACTATAGTTTCCCCGTCCTCTTTTACAATGTCGGCTACACTTGCCGCACGCTGTTGAGGGCAATATACAACTGTATTTTGATCGGCGGTATACAGTACGCCGTCATACGACGAATACGACTTGCCGCCCGACTGAACGTTTACGCGTTGCAACGCACCGTCCAACGGTCTGTCGTATGTTAAGTTTTCTAAATAATTTCTCGGGGTAAACCAAAGATACACATTGTACGCACTGTCGATACCCATTTCGAAAACGTTGTATGAGCTGTTGCCGAAATTGCCTATTCTGTTGGGAAGATTAAGCTCGGTTATAGCCGTATTGTAGAAGCAATGCGCGCCGAAAGACAATGCATGCAATCCGTCATCGGGTACGTCTTCGCCGTTTTCCGTTTTATTCATGGCGAATTCCACATTTGCCAAGCTCACGCAATTAGTGAACGCATATTGACCGATACCGTAGTTTTCGCCGTAATTCATTACCGTTGTAGGCACTTTTACATACTCGAGCGACATACAATTTTGAAACGCGTTATTGGGAATATACTTCAAACGCTCGGGAAGTTCCACGCGCGTAATATCGGGAAGAGCGGAAAACACATTATCGCCAAGCTCGAGCGCGACGGGAGTAACGCCTTTAGGCGTATTGCCGAATGTAATGTTTTTTACAGGCGCCGTGCCTACGGTAGTATCAAAAGTAATAGTTGTCCAATCTAAAACATAACTGCCTATATATTGAACGGTATACGGTATATCGAAAGATTCTATCTGAGTAGCGAAAAACGCTTTTTCTCCTATATACTCCAAACCGTCGTGCAAGATTATGCTCGTAAGACCCGAATAGCTAAACCCGTTCTCGGCTATTTTTGTTACGCGCGAGGGCAATTCCACAGACTTGAGCTTTTTACAGCCGTTGAAGTTGCTGTCGCCTATTTCGAGCTTTTGATCGCCGCCTTCTATAATGAAACTTTCCAGATTGGCGCACTTGCGGAAAGCAGAACCTCTGATTATATTTACATTCTCGGATATAGTAACGTGCGTTATCGTTGTAACGCCCTCAAAAGCGCTGCCGCTTATTTCGCGCACGCTGTCGGGTATTACCAAATGCCCCTCGTTTGCCGTGCCCTCGTTCAACGTCAAATCGTCCGGATAGTATATGAGCGTGGTTTTATCCTTGTTGTAAAGTATGCCGTTCTCGTCTACCGAATAGTTGGGGTTGGTGGGCGATACGGTAAAATGCTTTACGTTACTGCCTCTGAACACGCTCTTAAACCCTATTTCGCCGACATTGTCGGTTATCTCTACGGTAGTAAGCTTTGTACAGCTGCTGAATACGTACTCGCCGAATTCAAGCCCTGCGTTTACATGGCTCAAGTCGAGCGTGGTTAAATTAGAGTTACTGTTAAAAGCGTTTCTGCCTATACTTTCAAGCGTAGACGGCAACACTATCGTCGATTCTCTGCATCTGTCAAACGCATGCTGTCCTATAATTTGTACGCCGCAGCTTTTTACGGGCGTGTACACCGTACCTATAAGAGATCCTTCCTCTTGGAAATCTATCACGGTAAGAGCCGTACAGTCTTTAAACGCATACTCGCCTATCTCGAGCGCGCTGTAAGAGGCTGCCGCCTCGAATATAACCGTTTCAAGATTGGCACAACCGCTAAACGCATATGCGCCTATATATGCGACGTTGGCATGAACTACCAATTTTGTTATTGCAAGGTCCTTTCCCGAAACGTTTATATTGGCGGCTTTTTTATCAAACGCGTGGTCGTCTATGCGCGTTATTGCGCCGGGAACGATAAATTCGGCGAACGGACTGTCTATCGGGCAATACAACACCGTGTCGCCCGAAGCGTTAAGGAGCAACCCGTACGTATTGTCCGAAGAGTAAGCTATATTTTGCCCCTCGCCCACGAATATAGCTTTAAGTTTTGTAAATTTGCCGAAGATCGTATAAACAGGGGCGGAAAACGCTTGCAATCTTGCCGGCAAAGTCAATTCTTCGAGATCCGTGCATCGTTCGCTTATCGCACTCGGATGAAGCTCGAGCGACATAGCGTCCACACCGCTCGGTGTAGGTAAAAACTCTATTTCCGTAATTTTATTGCTGTCGAATGCGTCGATCGATATCTTGTTTACCGTATACGGAACGACTATCTTTGTAAACTTATAACCTTTTAATACGCCCGTGCCTATATGAGTTATGCCCTCCGGAACGGCGTATTCGTCCCCCTCGATAGCGTTAGGTATACTGACTATTTCCACGACAGCCTTATCCAACGGATTTCTTCTTATCAGCTCGCCGCGCGATCCGTGCGAATAGACAGGTTCGGGATTTCCGCCGTCGAGCACCTCGAAACTTTCGAGCGTTGTATTGTTTGTAAAAGCGCCGTCGTCGATAGTCATAACGGTATTATATAAAGAAACCGATCTGAGCCTGACGTTATTGCAGAACGCGCTTGCGTCGACGGACGTTATGTCCTTACCGTTGTACTGCCGAGGAATAACGAGATCCACCGCCGATTTGAATTCTCTTCCGTCTCTTACGGTATAAGAATCGGTGCTTTCGCTGTACATGTAATCAAACGCTTCTATATAATAGGCATATAACGTCACGTTATTTTCCGCAATCGACCATTTATCCGTTGCTCTGCCTTTATAGTCGGTATACTTGACGCCGCTCCCGTCGCGCGTGGAATTCCAACCGACAAACAAATACTTTCCGTCCGTGACCGCAGGGATAGGCAAAACGTAATCCGTACTGTCGAAAACTATATCTTGGCTCGAAAGTGTTCCCGTGCCTATCTCGACTATATAATCGAGATTAACGGCATATGTTTTTGCCGTCCAGCCTGCGTAAAGCGTAAGATCGCCCGTTCCCGTAAATTCATTGCCGCTATACTCCGATCCGTTGACGAGCGCGGTGTACCAACCGTTAAAATCATAGCCTCTGCGCGTTGCATCGGGAAGATCGAGTTTATCCCCCGTTGCTTTATACAAATTATTTATATTAACGCCGCCGTTGGGATCGAGGGTAATTTCGAACGCGGAAACATCTATAACCGTCCAATCGCCCCATTCGGCGCCGTCATACAGGCTTACTTTTATTTTATTCGACTTGGCTGTCAGTTCTATTTCGAGCGCATTATCGCCTACTACTTCACGCACTTCGCCGTTATTTACCTGCACTCTATACTTCTCCGCGCCGATAGCGTGATACCAACTGACTACGCTTGCATTGTACTCCACGCCCGTTACGGTATTGCCGTATACCATATTCACGGCATCGGATATATACGAACTGTTTTCCGCGGTTTCGCTTACAGCCGTTATCTTAAACGTATAGTTCCTGTCTTTTACCCACTCTATATCATAATCGTCAAGATTTATAGTTTCGTTGTTCGTCGTTATTACCTTGTCGTTTATTTCTATCCTGTATTCGCTCTTTCCCGTTACTTCGCCCCAACTCAAATACTTGCCTTCGAGTTTTATCCCCGTCGGCGTTGCGAGTTTTGTTTTCGTATACTTTTCGGTCGTCGGTTCCGACGGATTATACCCGTGCGCTTTTGCGTACACTTCTACTTCTATTTCGCCGGTATACGCTCTCAAG
>CATKFJ010000130.1 GCA_949747725.1 uncultured bacterium | reverse complement strand
GGGGCGAGGGATATGCGGTACTGAGAATTATAACATACCGACCTAGGGCGAGTTGCAAGCGCCGCTGCTGATTGCTTATCTGCGCGAACGACTGAAACACATAGCCGTGTGCTGTTCGGGCTTGTCGATAGACCTTGCGAACGAAATAACGCTACGCGAGCAAATGACCGCCGAGCGCGACAAACTACAACAAGAGAACGACGTACTGCGCGACGAAATACGACGGTTAAAAAGCAAGTTAAACAGTCGAAAGAGCGCAAAGAACGCATACCGCAAGAAATGCGGACTACCGCTTGTGACCGAGTAACAGTTATCGCAACGCTAAACCGACGGAGCGGTGACGGAATGAGTAGAAACGCCGCCCGAGCCACCGCACGGGTGCCGTGACGGATTACGGAAACAAGCACGGGAGCCGACACCACAAGCGCGACCCCAAGCAATAACCACAGGAACACCACCCTTTGTCAACTCGTTCCCCGACCACTGCGGACACAGTAACGGCACGGAACGAATGGCAAAGCACAACGAACAACAAGGAGTAAAGCTACATTGAATGAACAGCAACAAATAACCCCGATGGCAATACCGTTTTTCGACAGTCGGAAACTGTATTGCAAAGTCTATAACGACGGTAGCCACTACGTCGGAACGCCATACCGTCCGACACTTAAACTACCGCCCGAACGTAAACCAAAGACCGAAACGCAAAAGCTATTCGCCGAACTGTACGCACAAGCGGCGGCATACGGCGAAAAACGCGCCGAGACGCTTAAAAGCATACGGGAGCAACTGCAACCGCAATTCAAGGACGAAACGGCGTTAGACGCATTTATAGTCGCCGAAATGAAACGTATTGCACACAATGTCGGAGTACGAAAGAAACGGTTTAGCCGTAAAGCCTACTTCAACGAATGGCACTATTTCGTGACGGTAACATACAGCGACGAAAAGCACACGGAAGAGACGTTCCGCAAGCAGTTCCGCCGCTGTTTAAGCAACCTACACACGCGCCGCCAATGGCTGTATATGGGAGTATTCGAGCGCGCACCCGAAACTAACCGATTGCACTTTCACGGGCTGTTCTACATACCCGACGGGCAAATGATAGGCACGGTGAACGAAAAGCGCGATTACAGCACGAAAAGTCGTCAAATGCAAACGACGCACGAAAACGACTTTTTCGCCGAACGGTTCGGACGTAACGATTTTTCGGAAATCTACAAAGCCGATTTACAGTACGGCAATACGCTTGCGTACTTGCTGAAATACATCGGCAAGACGGGCGAAAGAATTGTGTACAGTCGCGGCATACCCGACGGAATAATGACGCACATAGACAGCAAGGACATCGCCGCCGAAATTCTCGACGATTGCGTAACGAAGTACGTACTATTCGACGACGTGTTCGACAAGCGCAAATAATGCCGTCGGAGCGCTCGAATCGGGTCGCAGTTGCGACGGTGCGCACGGCTTGTGTAGAACCGCATCGTGTCCGTTCGAGAGCGCGACGGCGTTTGCGCTACGCTACGCTCGGAGTACGCGCGACCCCTTGTATATCGGGGCGCGTCAGCGCCCCGCTCGTTATATATCAAGCACCCACCACAGTGCCATTTTTGTTTTTCCTGCGATATAGTTGAATTAATTATTGATTAGTGATATACTCATTATGAATATCTACTATATACAAATTCGTTGGAGAAATACATGATAGATTTTTTCTTAGTGTTTGGTATTATATTATCATCGTTATCTTGTTTAAACATTATATATGCTGTGATAATACTTTACAAAATTAATAAGTTTGATCAAAATAAACAAGAAATAAAAATAGAATTTTGTAAAAAGAATTCTAAATTATTCCGTATTCTTGCTTTTATTAGCATTTTGGTTTTAATATGTGACTGCCTATCATTTTCGTTTTTAGTATATTACGGCGGAACAAATATTGAAATACTATATTTTATAGGTTTGTCGATGCTTTTTTCTTCTGTACCGATAATTACTTTTATTAGTGGATATATATTTTCCAAACGCAGAGAAGGAGAGAAAAAAAGACAACAAGAGTGGGAACGATATAAGCGAGAAAAAGAAGAACGAGAGCGATTAGAGCGTGAGCGCATACAACATGAAACATCAAGCACTTATGACAATAAAAACACAATAGAAGTTGAAGTAGAAAATCAATATTCAGAATTGAATAACGATAGGAATTCTGATGATGATATTCGCATAGCCGAGGCGCTACGTCAAATGAAAAAAGAAAGTCAATATTTTGCCGAAAGAAAAGCGCGTGAAAAAATAATTAAAGAGCAACAACGTAGAGAAGAAGAGCAAAAAAGGCAACGAGAGTAGGCGCAATATATACGTGAAGAAGAAGAACACGAAAGGCAACAAGAGTTAGAACGATATAAACGCGCGAGAGAAGAAAAAGCCCGTGCAGAAAAAGAAAGAAAAGAGAAAGAATTAAGAAGTATCGAATATCTCGAACATAATAAAAATAAATTAATACGCAAGTATTCAAACACGGTAGAAAATTTCATTAAAAAACTTGAAACTAAAAATTGTGCTCCGTTTTTAACTATGTTTGCAAATAGCGAAACCCCGTTATCAAGCATTTTGATAAAACCATACAGCAAATTACTGCAATCAGCAACAAGTTTGTTGATAAATAAAGTCACTCGTGATGGCCTTGAATTTACTCAGAGTGCTAATGAGGAGCTTAACAAGCTAATATGGGAACTAACTGACTTTTTTGTTCAAGGTCTAAAAAAACGCATAGCTGAGAATAATGAATGGGATGATAACGATACACTACCGTTTTTAATTTTTTTCATTATACGTAATAATGTTATTAAGTATTATCACGATAGGTATATAAAAGAATTAGGGTACGAAAACTTAGAAATATTTTGCGAAAATATTCCAAACGCATTATCTCGGGAAGCCGACATCTTTGCCTATGTCTATTACTACATTTATGAAACAAATATTGACTTCCCTATTGCTAGAATATATCATAATATATGTTCGGATATTAAAAATACATTAGAGTCACAAAAACAGAAAAAACTTGAAAACGAATTATTTGGTACAGGCACCAAAAGTGATTACGTCGTCTAAGCCTAATCAGTTCAGCGACTTATCCGCGATTGAAAAAATAGATATAATGGAGGGTGAAGAATTTGAAATTTTCATGGAGGAATATTTTTCTCACAAAGGTTATAAAGTTGAACGCACTCCGCTTTCGGGAGATTATGGGATTGATTTAATTATTGAGCATGAATTTGGTAAAATCGGAGTCCAAGCCAAATGTTATTCTAATAAAGTGTCTTTATCCGCAGTCCAAGAGGTTGTCGCAGGATTAAGGCATTATGGGCTAAGTAGCGGAATGGTTATAACAAACAATTATTTCCAAAATTCAGCGATACGATTAGCGGCAGATAATAATATCACTCTATGGGATAGAGATAAACTCATAGAAAAATTGGCGAGATAACAAATCAACAAGTTTAGAGATTTGAAGCATTTTTATATAGTGGTAATTCATGAAAATTTTTAATAGAGAAATAGAGAAATATTTGATTAAAGTTTTTCAAAATGAAAAATATAGAGATGATTTTATCAATGGCAACTTATATTTGAAAGAATCAGGTTACTTCAATAAATTAGAAGATAACTTTCGTGGCGATAAATATGACAGTAAAATTGTACAAGTTAAAT
>CATKFJ010000129.1 GCA_949747725.1 uncultured bacterium | reverse complement strand
TTATTCTTTTTTCTCTTATTTTTCTACTGCTGTGCTGCCGTACTTTGTTCCGACGGTCTTGCGCTTACCACGCACGCGCCGTCTTCCTCTTTGGATATTAGCAACGATGCACTACACTTATGGCACACAATCTCTACCTCCTTACACACTCTCACTCGAATCTGCAACGCGCCGCAAAGCGGGCATTTCAACTCCGTTCTCTTTGCCATCTTTCTATACCTCCGTTCTCCCTTAACGACAATACGCCCGTAGATTTAGACAACTGCTTTGTTTCGGTCGGGATTTCCGAGAACGCAGTACGCCTATACGCTTGTCGCCAATATCTTATTGCCCGGGGCGGGCGCAGTAAGATATTCAGTGCAGTCAGTATAACATAAAAAGAAACACAATTCAATTCGTTGTGTTTCTTATACGTTACCGATTAGCTCTCTTAATGTGTTTTCCAAAAACTCTTTGTAGCGTTCTTTAACTTTGGGCGGCGACTGTATTTTCGCTCTCCCCTCGAACGTGGTAAGCCAAGCGAAAAACGGCTTGCTTATTTGCACTTTCGCGCGGACAACTGCCATATTATTCGTTATATGCACGTTTTCCGCACCGAACCGTTCTATTGCAAGTTCCGCCAATTCTTGCCCAAAGGTAAGTTCCACCGTTTCGCTTTCGCCGCCGTACATCTCGAACCGCTCGTGCATATACGCCGTCATATTAAAGTCTTTATACTGCGGCAATTCTTGTATCTCCGTTTCTTCCGCTCTCGCTTCGTCCATTCTGTCCACACGGTAGTTTACCGCATTGCCGTATTTCTCCGAATAGCACACCAAATACAAATTCTCTTTGTTATACGTGATGCCGAGCGGGTTTACTATGTATCGCTTCCTTTCTTTGCGGTATATTCGTTCGCCGTTGGGAGCTGTATCGAAATACAAGAACGAAAGCTGTTTACGCTCGGCTATGGCGGTGGTGATTGCGTCTATGCTGTAATAAATTCGCTCGTTGTTCGACTTATCTGCCGTTGCCGCCGTTATGCTTTGCAGTTGCTCCGCCTCGGTCTTTCCCAATAGTTTCAGTAGTTTCTCCGTGAGCTTCTTTGTTTTGCTTTCCGTCAAAAATCTTGCCGACCGAACGGCTTGCAGTAGTATTTGCACTTCGGTGCGGTCGAACTTACGGTCTACCACGTAATAGCGGTTGCTCTTACCCTCTTTCTCACTCAGCACTTCATAGCCGTACTCGTTCAGCACCGCTATATCTTCATACACGGTTTTACGCACAACAGATATTCCGCGTATACCAAGCTCCTCTATAATCTCCCGCGCGGTCAGTCCGTTCTTCTCGTCCGTCTGCTCCTGCAATATTTCATACAGAACCAATCCCCGTATCTTTTGTTCCGCTCCATGTTTCATAATTGGTTACATATTCTCTCTGTTTTTTACTTTATTGTAATCCGAAATGTATTCTTTCCCTCTTTGGGAGCGCGATACTCGTTTTTCAGTTCGGGTCCGCAGGAGTTAGTGCCCACGCCGCTCATGGCTATATCCAAACTCACGTATACGTTGCCGTCTTCTTGTAGTTCGAAATCGTGCGCGGCACACGCAAGCGAAGTCGCCGAATACGGCAACACCGAAAACGAAAACGGTTTTGCGGCGGTTATTTTTATGCCGTTATCGAATACAACTTCCGTGCTCGCAAAGTGACTTCCGCTTTCTTGCGGTTTCACATATCGGAAGTATTCTTTTTCCGCGTTCGTAGTATATTCACCGTATGCACTTGCCAAATGCTTATCTATATAACTCTCGTGCGGACCGTACCCTTTATAGGTGAATTTGTTCGCCGCGCTTTTGGGCAGTGCGAACGTAATCCCTATTCGAGGCAAATACGAAACGTAGTCGGCAACTTTGTAGTCAAGTTCCGCGTCTACCGCACTGTTATAAAACGTATACGTAAGAACAAAATCCATAATCGGCGCGAAACAAGCTTTCAGCATTTTGCCCGTTACTTTCACCGTATTTCCGTTCTCTGCAATATCATAGGCTATTTGCGCGGCGTTCTCGTACCGTTGCCATTCGCTACGGATATTTCGGTCGTTATCCGTATATGCACGGAAAATATTTATTTTCAGCGGCTCCGAAAATTTTACATCGCCGACTTGCAACAGTTCTCCGTTTTTGCCGAGCTTGTATTCAAGCGGCTTATCCGCCGCAAGTTTTTCTATCGGCTCGCACTTCGGCGGCGCAAATTTCTTTTCCCGTTTACCTCCGTATACCGCCTGCATTTCGTAGTAACCGCTTTTGGGCGTACAATCGGGGTTGAGTAAGCCGTCCACGCAAAAGTTACCGTCGTGTTCGCTCTCCCCGAAGTCGCCGCCGTATAAGTAGCCTTTTTCGGCCTTAATCGCATGGTCGCGCCACTCCCATACAAAACCGCCCATAAAGCGGTCGTTAGAGTCAATTATCTTCCAGTAGTCGTTTAAGTCGCCGTTGCTGTTGCCCATTGCGTGCGAAAACTCGCACAGCACGAGCGGGCGCGTTTCCTTTTTATCTTGTAAAAACTCGTTGAAAAATTCGAGCGGCGGATACATACGACTTGCCATATCTATGCGCTTGGTATAATAGTCCGACTTATCCGCCAACTCCCATGCGCTTTCGTAATGAATAGGGCGATTATCGTGCGCATGAATATAATCCGCGCCCGCATGAAACATTTTGCCGTAGCTCGATTCGTTGCCGAGCGACCAAATAACTACGCACGTGCGGTTTTTATCGCGCTCGTACAGCGTGATTTCCCTATCCGTCACGCCTTTATCCGCTATGCCGCTGTCGGCAAATTCCTGCCAATTTTCCCGCCCGTAACCAACGCGCCGTTCTATCATGCCGTGCGTTTCCACATCGGCTTCGTCCATTACGTAAAACCCCATCGCGTCGCACAAATCGTAAAACTCGGGGCAATCGGGATAGTGGCACGTGCGAATCGCGTTGACGTTCGCCGCTTTCATCAGTTCAAGGTCGCGGATTGTTTCTTCTACCGTCACAGTCGCGCCGCCCGTAGGCGAAAACTCATGGCGGTTCACGCCTTTTAATTTAATCTTCTCACAGTTAATCTTATATACGCCGTTCTCAATTATGCTCGTGCGGAAGCCCATGCGTTGTAAAATCTTTTCGCCGTTCGCGGATAAAACGATATCATATAACTTCGGATTTTCCGCCGTCCATTTTTCTACTTGCTTTACCGTAAATTCCACCGATTTTTGCGGGGCAACGGTTTTATTTTCATCTTCAAACAATACGGTAAACGGAATATCCCCGTCGTTACGCACGGTAAGCACGCCGACTTTGCCCTGTAACTTTGTTTCTATCTTAAAATCGCGGATATGCTCTTGCGGACGAACAAGCAGATACACGCTACGAAAAATACCCGAAAAACGAAACTTATCCTGACATTCCAAATAGCTCCCCGCGCTCCATTTTAAGACGATAACGTCCAGCGTATTTTGACCCGCTTTTATATAGCCGCTAATATCCCACTCGCTCGTCGCGTGGGATATTTGACTGTATCCTATCTGTTTACCGTTTACATACACATAGAAAAAGCTATCCACGCCCTCGAAGTTCAGATAATATTTCTGCGAAATATCCTTAATTTCAAACGTGCGGCGATAATGAAACGCAGGGTTTGTCACGCGGATATACGGCGGGTCTACGGGAAACGGATAGCGTACGTTTATGTACTGAATTTGGTCGTACCCGTGCATTTGCACGCAACTCGGCACGGGAATTTTATCGGGCAGTTCTTCCCCGACTTCTACGTCCGCAATATCCTCGTGCGCCTTGAATTCCCACTCTCCGTCCAAAGATATAAATCTGTCGCTTTTCGTTCTATCCAAAATGCCGTGCGTAAACGCAAACTCCTGCGTCTCTCCAAACGGCACATAATAACTGCGCGGCGGCTCTACGCCTGTCCGTTCGTACGTTTCGTATTTATAGTTGTGTTGCATAAGGCTCTCCGTGTTTCTTATTCCAATAAAAAGTATTGCATACGTTCTTCGGGCGTGCGATTCGGTTGATGAAACGTAAGATTGCGCTTTCCTTGCAAATCAACGAAACTCATACTGTGACCGCCGTCGCGGTCGTATAACAATTTTTCAAAAGCATAATCCCCCATAACGCCGCTACTGCTCACGCTTTTTACAACCGCATAGCCATTTTGCGTAAAGGTAGACCATAGCAATACGATTTTGCCGTTTTCTTCATAGAGAAACGGACCTTCCGCAACATATCCGCTTTTGCCGCCATGATGCACTTCAACGGAAAAACCGCAATATTTTCCGCTTACGATTTTTTGAGGTTCTCCCGCAAGCGCCGTTAAATCGTCTTTCAGTTCACACATATAAAGACTACCGTCGCCGTCGTTTGTAACGGGCGCCACCCACTCGTTGGAAAAGCAAAGATACGGTTTGTTTTCGTATACGAACAGTGTTGCGTCCAAACACTCCCAACCGTTCGGCGTAACGTATTCGCCCGTAAGCGCGGTAAAGTCCTTTTCCAAACTATCCGATTGATAGACAAAACATCCGCGCCCTTTATCTTGCCGAAAAGCGGAAAGTATTAAATAATAGCTTCCGCTATATTTGTGCAGTTCCGGCGCCCATATATTGGTGTACGAGTCAAGCGAACCATCCGTGACCATGGTGTTTTTCAGTTCGAAGTTTTCCAAATCCGATGAAACAAACAGCGTTAAATCGCTACCCTTTCCCCAAGAGCCATCGCCGATTGTACCGAGCAAATAATACATTCCGTTTTCCGTAAATACAAACGGATCTCTGATATGAATATCTTTTCTTTTCATTCCGCTTCTCCTTTGTTGCTATGCAATTTTCCGCAAAGATCGATTGCCAATAAATTCCAACTCAAAAATCCCGGAAACAGATTCGGCTCTCCCGTGTCGGGATGATAACTTTCGAACATTTCGCCGTACTCCGTTAAACTCTTTTGTAACAGTAAAACAGCTTTATTGCGCAATTCTTCGGCCAATTCGGTTTTATTATATCGCAATAAGCCTTTATACGCAAGATAATTCGCCACCGTCCAAATTGCGCCCAACCAATTTGACGGGTTGTTGCTCTTTTCCAAATTATACATTTTTTCGTTGCGCGCAAGCGTGCGAATCCCGTATGACGCCATAACGTCCGCATCCTGTAAATGCACGCACAACCGTTCGGCTTGCTCATCGTTGCAAATACCTGCATACAGCGGCAAAAAACAACCGAAAAAACGAATTTTAAGCGGCACGGTTTTCCATTTGGGCGCAAAACCTTCGTGGAACGTAAATCCGTTATACGATCGTTCTGTTTTAACAAATCCCACGTCTTGCGAATAGTAAATGCCATCTTTTTCGTCCCACATTTGACTATTGACAGTCGTACGCAATGCCGCCGCCTTTTGTTCAAATTGGGTAGCGTCTTTGCCCTTTTGCCGCAAAATTTGCGCCATAGCGTCGTATTCGGCAATCATAAAGCTGTTGAGGTATATATCCGCAGACGAGCGCGGCGCGCGGTAATACACGGTGGGATTGTTGTCTATTCCTATCATGATATCGTCTTGCCATATAAACAATTCGCTACGTGCATCGAATTGCCGTGTTTCGTAATACCGTAAATACGCCGCAAGTTTGTCTTCGTCTATCCAACCATAATCGTTTGCAAATTCCCCCGCCTGCAATGCCGACTGACATAAAAACGGCTTATGCTGATTTAATGGCACGCCCTTTTCATGCTCGGCGTGAAAATATCCCGCAAACAGTCCGTTGCCCGAGAGCATAATGGGAATATACCCATCGCTTTCCTGCGCCGACAAAAAATTTTGCACGCAACCTTTTACGTGCGCCGCCACCGTTTCGCGCGAACAACCTGCCGTTTGCATTTCCTCGTTTGAACAAACCGAAAACGCCGCGCACAACGCTTTGGCGGTAAAATAGGAATCCCAATCCCATAAATCGCCCTCGTATCCCGAACCGGGATCGAGAAAGGGATATTGCAGTTCGCCTATCGGCTTTTTCAAAACCCTGTACGCATTGCGCAAAAAGTATTCTTTAATATTCATACTTTTATCCCGATACACCTTATTTTCCCAATGTCAACTCAGGTTTTTTCATAATGCCCATATCGTGCAAACAATATTCATACGACCACATATTGTTACCCGAATACCACATATCCGGTCCTTTCCAATCTTTCGGCGTTGTCAAATGTAAAGTACCGAACGTATTGCCGCGCGTGCCGCAAAGCGTGAGTTCCAACATATGTTCGCCTTTTGCCACGTTTTCGATTTGCAACTTATACGGAGGCAACACTATTTTGCCCACATCGTTACCGTCCAACCGTGCGCTTACAAGCGCGCCGATATAATAATCAGTCGTAACTGTAAGGTCACCCGCCTCGCACGTAAAAGGAATTTTGTACGTAACATTCGCTCCGTAAAACGGCATACCCTGTTTGCGCAACGCATCGAACGTGATAACGGAGGGTAGCGCGGTAATTTTAGCATGTGCGCCGAGAGTTTCCACACCGAAATCGCCGAGCAAAAAAAGATTCTCCATGCTGATTCGCGCGCTTACGGGAACGCGAACGAGCAATTCGTTTTTGCCCTTTACGAGCGACGGCAATCGCATCGTATAAATTTCTTTATCCACATACCAACCGTCTTTTGCAACGGGAATATCCTTACCGTTAAACCGCACCGAATCGGCATACTCGTATCCGAGCATACACGGCACGGCTGTTTCACTTTCAATTGTATAACGCAACCATACGAATTCGCACGGCTCGATAGCAGATAATCGCCAAGGCTGCACATCGCACCCGTCGGCGGCGGGATACCCCAACTCGGAGCGCACAATGCGGTCAATGCGCAAAATTTCTTCGCGCGGCATAAATCGCTCGCCATCGCGCGACCATTCGGGCATATCGAGTACAAGTGCGTTAGGCTCACTGCGAACATACGAAACAAAATCGGGAACGGCTATTTGTTGAGCAACCTTTTTCGTCTGCGTTGTCGGCACTCTTTTCTCTGTTTTTTCTTTGCTCGGCGCAAGCGAATACAAAAACGAATCGAGCGGATAACAGGGGGCAAAAATCACCGTATTGCCGTTTTCGTGAATATAGTCCGCTTGCCGTATCGTACCATCGAGCGTATTATACAGCGAAGGCGTAAACATACCTTTTACGGTAATGCGTAATTCATCGTAAGCGCAGTCATTTCCGTCCATGCGCGTCATATCGTCGCAATGCGCGATGAAAAGCCACTTGTTTTCGCCGTCTTGCCGCAAATTGTAAATCAAATCGTTTCTTCGCTCGCCGTTACCGCCAAATACCGAAATTTCGCGTTCGTCGCCGAGCGCGTCCAAAATTTCCGATTGTGAAAATCCGACTCTTTTTGACTTATTCCAAAGCGATTGCGCCGCATTATCAAGTATTCCGTCCACGCAATCGGGACAATCTCCGCATACCAAAACTTTGCCGCCGCAGTCTGCAAACTCGTTGAGCGCGGCAAGCGTAGTGGAGCGCATGGTTTTAATCGGCGGGATAAGTACGGCTTTGTATTGCATTTCGCCCACGCAAAACCCGTTTTGGTTTTTTTGATACAATTCAGGCAACAGACTTTCGCTGAAAAAGTCGAAGTCGATTTGTCCGCGAAGCAGCCACGCCGTTATGTTCACAAACTGTGTATCGAGCGCATCCATGTCGGTTGCCGTATATTCTCTTACGCCGCCTATGAGCCAAGCGCTTTCTATCGGATGGAGTACCGCCACGTTTACCATAGACTTGCCGCGCGTAAGCGCCGTATTGAGCCGCGCGAAATGGTCTTCGATGTAGCCGTATTCAGTAAACCAACCCGATTGATAACTTATGCTTGCGGGATAGTCGCGTTTTGCCGAACCTCGCATACTCACCCAAGACAAATGCGGAACGCGGAGCGTTACGCCGAGCGCCGCCTGCCAATCGCCTTGAAATTTGTGTCCGCGAAAATCGTAGTCCCAGCCTGTTACGCCGTATTCTTCGCTCATCATTTCGTTGCTGCCGTACTGATGCGCCGCCGACTGCGCTTGCTTTGCCGTAGTGAATTCTTTACGGTTACACAGCATATCGATACCGGGGATTTCAAATGTACGATAGTGCCGCATTGCTTCGCCTATTGCCCGCATTTGCGAGAGTAGCCACGGCTCTTCCATATAATGCCCCGTAAAGGCAATGCCGTTTTCATTGCACCATTTACCGATTTTATCGCTGAAATTCACGGCGAATAATTCGGTTGCGTGCGCAAAAAAATGATACCGCGCGGTATGGGGCGTTCCGTCGTTTTTATCCCAAACCACTTCGGGCATACGCGCAACGATATCGTATCCGTACTGTTGTTCGAAAGAAGAACGAAATGCTTGCGTCCACGGATACGCAACGTCTTTTCCGTCGCGCGCGTACTGTTTGAACGTCATTGTGTAATAGCTCGGCTCATCGGTAAAAATCGCGGGAACGGATTTGCCGAATTCATCACCGAGTTCACGCTTATACGCTTCGTGCGTCACCTCTATAAACTTTTCCACCGCCGTAGCATTCATAGTGTCGAGATACGTATATCCATTAAATATACCCGACTTTTCGGCAAGCAACATATACGCATACCATTTTTCTCCGTTCGGTTTTTCGTTATCGGCAACTACGGCATACGTCTTGATTTTTCCTTGCGCATCGAACAATATATCGTAGACGACAAGAAACTCGGGTTCTCGCTCATCGCTTGCGTGCAATCTCCGCATATCTTCGGGCGCAGTGCGCGAAATCACAAGCATCTTTTGCCGAAACTCTTTGTGTTGCGTTACGTAGCCGCCTGCGGCTCCACTCGGCCAACGGTCTTCATCGTACAAATATGAAAGCATTCCGTTTTTACGAGCGCGTTGGTTGCAAGCGCGCACAAGACGCATAAATTCCTTTCCCAAATACTCGGTACTCATGCCGCTTCGCGTGTGCATAAAAAAGCCGCCGAAACCCATTTCTTTCAATCGGTCTATTTGCCACAACAATACGTCTTCTTTCAAATCGGTATTCCACGCCCAAAAAGGCGCGCCGCGATATTCTGCGGGCGGATTTGCAAATATTTCCTCTACGCTTTGTTTTTCTTTATTTTCGATAGCCATAAATTTCCCTTCCGCTTAGAATACAGTCACGGGCGCATTACCGCATTGCAATGCACCCGCAACATTTTCTTGTATTTTCCGTTGTCTATTCTTCTTGCGCCGCAGAATACCAATACAGACCCGACGTATCCGCATTTTCGCCGTAGAACCATTTGTATATCGTTTCGGTATACGGCTTCGGCTTACCCTTATTTACCGAATCGCCGGGCGCATAAAACAACCCGAAATGGTCTTCGTAATCGCTGATCGGCGTAGTATAGCAGTCGGTCATACGGAACAAAAACAGAGTTTCTACGAATTTTAGTCTGCTTTTTGTTATATCCAATAAATCCTTATACAGCCTATCGATACGTTCTTGATCGTAAGAGAACCTATCTTCGCTGAATCCCGTTTCGGTAATCCAAACTTTTTTATCGCCGTCGCCGTGTTCTACCATCACGTCATGCAAATCTTCGCATGTATCCGCCGCAGCCGCTACGCCTCTGTAATCCGGATAGGGATGCCACGCGCAAATTTGAAAATAATTCCATGAATTCGTATCCGAATACTCTTCGCCCGTGGGAATCTTTTTGGATTCTATCCACCGATACGTTTCTTCCAAATAAAGAGCAGTGCTGGGCGACATCGTCATACCGGGAAACACCGTTACGTTCTTTTTGTCTACCTTTTGCAACCCGCGATTGGCGTACCAACAAAGGTCGGCGGTAATTCTTGCCGCTTCGCTCTCGGTAAATACGTTGGAGCTTCCTTTCACCCAACCGATCGGGTGCAAAAACGTACCGTCTACCATATCGAATTCGTTGCCAGGTTCCCAATAGGTTATTTCCGGAAATTCGGTAGCAAGCAATTCGTAACAGTCGCCGTATAGTTTCAAAAACCGAACGTACATTTCGCGGTCATCGGTCGGGTGCGGCACACATTGCACGTCGGAATTGTGGCACCCTACCGGATATATAAACGCGTGGTTCATAACTAAAATACGTTCAACGCCCGCTTCTTTGAGCCGTGCAAAATATTCGTGATAAATATTCGCCGTTCCTTGCAAAATACTGATTTCGTCCGAATCGGGCGCTCTGCGAATAATATTGTGCAAATGCATCCACACGCGCATACTCTTTACGCCGAGTGCTTTGACGTTTCCGATAATGAAATCGTTGTCGACCTCTACATCTACGCCGCCGTTCATTTCCGACGACAATTCGCTCAATCCGAACATATATTTATTTTGGTCTATCGTTAAAACGTCGGTAGTTGTAGGAATTTTTTCCCGCTCGGTTTTTCCGTTCGTTTTACCGCCCGCAGTACAACCCGCAAACGCGCAACACAAAATCAACAATATCGCTACAAAACTTTTTTTCATTTTTCTTCCCTCTTTGTTTTACGCAACACCGTTACGGCAGCCATTGCCGCAAACACAAAAACGATACCTGCAATACTTCCCGCACTC
>CATKFJ010000128.1 GCA_949747725.1 uncultured bacterium | reverse complement strand
TTTATCCTTTAACGATTCGTAAAGCTTGGGACCGACGCCTAACATCAGACGCGCGTGACCGAATATTCTTTTTTGCTGATCGATCTTCTTTTTGGTTTCGCGACCGTCGGCTTTGGCGGAATAATACGCTTCGTAATCCATGTGGTGAAATAACACCGTCTTGCCGCCGAATCTTTCGCAGCATTTTAAAGCGTGTTCGCCCGTAATTATATCGTGCCCGATCCAGAAAAGCGATCCCGTCGAATTAACATGCTTGTCCAACAAGGAAAAATCGCGGTTTTCGAAATCGTCGGGATCGACGGGTACGATCTCGACGTTATTTTCCGCCGCAAATTTTTTGTCGGTATGCGGAACAGTGCCGCTGCACACGCAAAAAACTTTACAACAATACCGCTCTGCGATTTTTCCGAGCGCAATACACAGATCGTAATTAAACGCATTTATTCCGCCCTTGGTAGCGCCCCACCCGTCCGCAATAAAAAACAATCCGTTTGTAAGCTTCGTCATAACTTCCCTCTTTCCTCTTTTCTCTTTTGCAATATTATACAATACTTGCGTCGGTTAATCAATACTTTACCGAATGATCTTGTTTCCTATTTTTTCGCCGCACTTGACAACCGTTTCGCAGTCGTTTCGGGTATTTACGAAAATTTCGTCTTCTACTTGCGCAACTCCGTTTTTTAGCAACAATACTACCGTCGAACCGCCGAACTCGAACATTCCTTTTTCGTCGCCGCGCTCGAACCGCCCTTCTTTTATGCGATTCACTATGCGTCCGACCATCATCGCGCCCACCTCTACCTGCACCGCCGTGCCGAAATTATCCGTTTCGAGTACGGTATACTCTCGGCAGTTTTCGGTAAAGACCCTGCGGTTTTCAAGCGCTATGGGCTGAACGGTATGAAGCCGACCTTTTATAAACTTATTGCTCGACGCGCTTCCGCCGTCGAAACAAAAATATCTGTGATAGTCTGTCACCGTCAATCGGAAAACAAGACAAAGCCCGTCGCGGAACTCCTCGGCAAGCTCGGCATTTTTGAGCAAGCTTTCAACCGTGTAATCGTATCCCTTTATATTGAAAGTAAGCACGTCCGAAATATGATAGGCGGATAACTTGGCGTCGCACGGAGAAACAAGCGCACACGGATCTAAGTCGAACGGGCGCAGTTCGGGTTTTATCCTACGCGTAAAAAACGCGTTGAAGCTTTTGTAGTCCTCTTCCATGAACTGCGACATATCGATGCCGTGCTTTTTGATATACTTTTTGATTTTTCGTTTGGATAGTCGGCTGTCGAGATACCGCCCGGCAAGCTTACTTAGCCAACGCCTGTTTATAAGGCGCAAAACAAGACCGCCGAATTTTGTTCGGTACAAAAAACGGAGCGATCTCGGCGGATGGGGGTTTTCTACGACCTCTCTCATAAATCAAGCGAATTTGGTAAGCGGTTCGAATAGCACGACGCCGCAAACGTAGTATCGTATTAAAGCAAGTCCGATAACGATAACGGTTATCGTTATTACGGTTATAATAAGACCGCGCGCATGCGCTTTGGGCATTTTGAATTTTATCACGAACAACAGTCCGCAAAGTATATAGAGCGTCATCATTATAACGCTGCGTATAATCTGCGCTTGCTCGTACGTAACGCCGCACGCGCCTCTGTCGAACATGGTTGCGACAAGATAAAACACGGGCAACGCAAGCGAAACGTTGGTAATGGGCAAGCCCGTATACGATTCGCGTCTGCCGGCGTCCGGTTCGTTCATTCTGTTGATCTCGTCGACGTTGAAGTACGCAAGCCTCACAAGTCCGCAAAGCACGAAAAATACATAGACTATGCAGTAGTACCACCGCGTCATGCCCATTGCGACGCCCACCATTACGGGCGCGATACCGAACGACACGATATCGCACAACGAATCTATCTGCATGCCGAACATTCGGTCGTCCCGAGTGCGGTTTTTGCGCGTATTGGCGACCATGCCGTCGAAAGCGTCGCAAAGCCCGGCAAGCAACACGAAAAACGCGGCTATATCGTCGCGGCGCGGTCCGCCGTATGCCGCGGCAAAGCAAATGCCGCACACGCTGAGCGCAAGCGATATATATGTAAGTATCACGCCGTAATGCCAATAGCCTACAATATGCTTACTCGTGCATTTCATCTCTATCTACCTCCTCCGATACGGGACTTTGCGCCGATGCCGATATATTGCTCTCGACCGAGTCGGGCTTGTCCGTTTCGGTATCATTCAGTACGTCGTTTATTTGTTCGTCGTCGCGATCCGCCGTTTCCTTTTCGTTTTCGCTTATTACATTCCCGTCAGGAACGTCGTTTCCGCCGATACCGTGCTTGACTGCGGCATAAAGATCTATCTCGTCTATGCTTGTCGGCGCAACGGCGGCGTCGCCCTTGATATTTTTAAGCGTAACGGCATGGTATACCAAAGTGTATACGCCGCAGACTATCATACATATATAATACGAAATGGCGCGCGACACCATCATCGCCGAAAGAATAAACTTCATATCGTAACCGCCGATTCCGAAAACATTGGGGTACAGGTATTCGTATGCGCCCGTTCCGCCGGGGAGCGGTATAGAGTTGTAGCCTATCATGACGTATGCCTGCATGCAAAACAGCCGCAAAAACGACACGTCGTAATCCACGGACTGCGGCGACGCCATTATCACAAAACACGGAATGAGCGTTTGCGACACGCGTTGCGCGGTGTTCAACAACAACGCTACGAAAAACAGCATAGGGTGTTGTTTTATTACGCCGCGACACGACCGATATTTATCGACCATATTATCCAAACGCGTGCGCCACTTATCCTGCTTTTTTATAATTTTCATCTTGGATAAAACGGTTATTCCGAAATTGCCTATCTTTCTTATGACGCGCGCGCGGAAAAAGCACAGCAACAACAGCGCAAGCAATAAAAACTGCACTACGAATCCGAAGATAACGAGCGTTTTTGCCAGCCAATGCCCGATTTGCGAAAACATCTGCGGCTGAGCCGCAAGCGCAAACAAGCCCACCAATATCGTTGCTACCGTATACGAAATTATATTGAAAAGTACGGTAAATCCGGCTGTACCGCCGCTCATGCCGTCGCGCATCATATAAAAAGCGGACGCAGGCTGTCCGCCGCTCGCCGACGGCGTGATCGCCGAATAATACAGATCGCTTGTCGAATACGCTACGGACGAAACCGCTTTGCTCTTATGCCCGAGCTTGCGCGCGATAATGTGCAAACTCACGGCTTCGAACAAAATATAACCGAGCAGCCCGCCTAACGCGGCGACGATATACCACGGATTGCAATTTTTCGTAAACGTTATAACGTCGTGAAGATTTATATCCTGACTGACAAAAACGACCGTCACGGTTATCCCTATCAGCACGACAAGGAACAAAATATTCAGTATTTGTTTTTTTGCCCGTTTGGATATTTTCGACATAATAAAAAATTCTTTCCCGTTTTGGGAGTATGCCCAATTTGAATAATCATATCACAATTAAACGGTTTTAGTCAAGCGGTTACCCCGTTTAAACATTTTCTCTAACCGAAATCTAATGATTGAAAGTAATTCGGAATTAGTAATAGGAAGATTTCTCCGCTGCGTTCGCTTGCGCTCACTTCGGTCGAAATGACAAGTCCAAACCATGTCATCCCGAGCGTAGTCGAGGGATCTATAATTCCGAATTCCTAATTCCGAATTCCGAATTATCACACTATCCTACTGCCCGTTACGTCGTTAGCCTCTATCACTTCCACGCGCGACGGCATTCTGTCGATTAGCGCGCCCGAATGCGTTATAACGCCCACAAGGCAGTCTTTGGACAGCGCCTCGAGCGCGTCGTAAACGGTATCGATAAGATCGTCGTCGAGAGTGCCGAACCCTTCGTCGAGGAAAAAGAACGCGTTATTGCCGTTGCTTTGCGTTCGCGCTATCGCGATGGACACGGACAGCGACGCAAGAAACAGTTCGCCGCCCGACAGCGTATCGGTTTTGCGCGGTTTTCCGCCGTTTAGGTAGTCGGATACAAGAAACCCGTTCGTATTGTCGTACAGCATGGTATATTTACCGTCGGACAGCTCGCTCAATATTTCGCTTGCCGCTGCCGTAAACTCGGAAATATATTCCGCCGCGACGAAATTGAGCATTTTTTTGCCTTTTGTAAGTTCGGCTATATTATTATACACCGCCGCCTTTTTATTGTGCAATGCATATTCGCTCATTCTGTCGGCAAGCGTTTTGCACTGTTCGCCGAGCGTTTTTACCTCGAGTTCCTTTACGGCTATATCTTTTTCGTTTTCGGCAATATGCTTATTTATACGCTCGGCTTCTTCGCGTTTTTCTGCATACCCTTCCTCGTCGAACGGCGGCATATCCACGGGGCAAACCGCCTTAGCCGCGTCGAGCGACGTTTGTACCGCTTTTGCCGTTGCGATAGCGGCGTCCACATTGCCCGACAATTTTTTGCGCCTGTCTTCCGTTTCTTTTATTCGGGCGTCGAGCGCGGAAATCGAAGATTTTATTTTGGAAATAAATTCGTCCGTTTTTCCGCAATTGTCTTTAAGCTCGGCTTTTAATTTTTCCGCCTTGGCGGATGCGTCGGCGATTGCGCGTTTCGCCGCGTTCGCTTCCGCTTTCAGCGCGGCGATCTTAGGCAGTTGCTCGCTCGCGCGATTTGAAGAAATTGCCGCTTTTTCGCTCAAAATCTTGCTTTCATTCAAAATTTCAAGCATTTTTTCGTATTTTTTCGCATCGACGCCGAGCACATCGAGTTTGGCATTAAGCTCGTCGAACTCTTTTTTTCCGTCATTTATTTCTTTTATTATGTGCTCGTATTCGGTCTTTGCTCTGTCGCAATGTTTATTTAATTCAGACTGTTTTTCGGTTATATTTTTTAGTTCTTCCGCCGCCTTTTCGCAGTCCGCTTTTCGCGCGTCCACATCGCCGTCGCCGTCCGCCGCGCGTCCGTCGTAAACGCCGCCGCACACGGGACAACGGTCGCCTTCGTGCAATTCCGCGCGCACCGCCGCCGCATGCGAACAAACCTGCGCGGCAACAAGCGCGTTCTGCGTTTCCGTCGTTTTGTTTTCGGCGGCTTGCTTTTGCGCGGCGATCACCGTCAGGTTTTGATTGTATGTATCTATTATTTCGAGCTGTTTTTTTGCGGCGACATCGTTTTTATCGTTTTTATCCTTGCGTTCCGCCGCCGCTTTCGCAAGCTCTTTCGCCTTACCGTACTCGCCCGATAGCGCGTATATCGTTTCCGCTATGTCGGCGGCGGTTCGCCCGTCCGCAGACAGCTTGGCGACCGCGGTTTTCAAAGTTTGGGTGATCCCCGTTGACTGCGCTACGGAGATAAACTCATCGAGTTTGGCGTTTAACGCGAGTTCGTCGTCTTTTTTCGTCTTTTCGAGAATTTTATACTGCTCGTCCGCTTTTCGGGTCAGTTCCGTTTTTTCGGCTTGCTCGCGCACTTTAACGTCGACGTCTTTCATAGCCGACGCGTATTCGCGGTCTATGGCGTTCAGTTTACTGAGTTCGTTCAATTTTTCGCGCAATGCGTTCAGCCGTTCCGCCGCGGCGCCGTCAATCGTTTTTTCGAACTCCGCAAGCTCCTGTTCCGCCGTAAATCTGTTTTTGCCGGCTTCGTCCAGCTGAAGCATGAGCGTACGCACCGCGTTCTGCTTTTCGCGCACGGCAAGGAATTCGTCGCGCGCCTTTTCGAGCGCGGCGATCTCCGCGCGCTTGGACTGCGCGTCCTTTACGAGATTCGTCGTTTTGGCTTTTAACGCCGCGAGCGCTTTAGTTTCCGCGGCAAGCTTATCGGGCGTAACGTCGCCGAGCGCGGTTATTACGCTCATCGACGTCGCGGCTTGAGCTTCTTCTATGCGCGCGCGTTCGCCGGCGAGCTTAAATACGTCGCCGAACCGCATAAGCGAAAATATCTTGCCCACCGCCTCGAGCTGGCGCTGCGGCGGTTTTTTTAAAAACTCCGCATATTCGCCCTGCTCGAGCAAGTACACGTTTTTGAATTCGGTCGCCTCAAGCCCGACAATATCGGTTATGAGCGCCGTCGCGTCCTCGCCTTTTGCTAAAGGTTCGCCGTTGCGGTAAAGCGTGCAATCGCTGACGGCAAGACGCTTGTCCGTTTTTTCGCCGTTCGAATTTTTTTCGAACCTGCATTTTATAGTTCTGTCTACCGAATAAAAATTTCCGTCCGAAATAAAATCGAGCGTTACGCGCGCGCTCATGCGCGAAAGGTTTACAACGTCGGCAAGATTGCCTTTACTGCTTTTTCCGTACAGCGCAAGCATGATGCTATCGAATATCGTGGTCTTACCGGCGCCCGTTTTTCCGCTTATGCAAAACAGATTACTGCGCCCCGCCGCCTCGAAATCGAGCGTTTGCGCGTCGGTAAACGAATTTACTCCCTCGATAACAAGCTTAACGGGTTTCATTTTTTATTTCCTCCATAAGTTCGACGAACGCAGCTTTTAGCTCCGCCGACGGCGAAACGTCTTTATTGTGCGCTTTATAATAAAGCTCGAATATCTCTTCGTCGCTTAAGTGCGCGCGCCGCTCTATCGATTTATCGTTCCTAATCGTTGCCGTTACCGCAAGATCGTTAAAAGCCTCGTGCGCGCGGATCTGCGCCGTTTCTGTCTTGGTAAGCGGTTCGCCGCTGTACAGCAACCGCACGTAATCGGTTTTAAAGAAATCGAGCCGCGCCATACACTCTTCGAAGTTATCCGCTTCCGTTTCCGTCAGTTTTTTGCCCGATCTGAGTACGGTTTGCGTGACAGTTCGCTTTGCCGTATCTATAATATTGACCGATTTATTGCGCCCCTCGTCGTATGCGTATTGGAGCGGCGAACCGCTGTATTCTGCAAGCGGAGATTTGCTTATCCTTAGGTGTTTATGCACATGCCCGAGCGCAACGTAATCGGCTTTTTCGGGCAAAACGGTCACGGGCAACGCCACAAGTCCGCCCAACGCGTCGCTGTTTTCGTTTTTGGTCAAAAACAAATGCGTACACAGAATATTATAGTTATCGTCGAAAAATTCGCACGCCTTATCTATCGCCAGCTTAACGCGTTCGTCGTACGCTATCTTATAGTCCTGTTCGAACCAGCGCGACAACCGCCCCTCGGACGGATACGGCACAAGCGCGATATTGGTCTTTTCTTCGCCTTTTGTAACGGTAATGCCGCCGTAGCGCCCCGTTATTTTGATGCGCTGTTTCTGAAGATAGTCGGCTGCGTCCGCAAGCGCGTACAGCGACGGCGGCGGCGTGGGATCGGACAGCGTTTCCGCGCCGAGCGCCGAATAGTCCATCTCTCCGGCAAGCACTATGCCCTGCAAGTCGGCAAGCGGTTTTGCGGCGCACATGCGTTTTTCGTCGTCATGGTTGCCGGCAAGCGCGACAACCGCCCTGCCGTGTTCCGCAAGCGTGAGTATGCTGCGGTAAAACACGCGCTCCGCCTCTGCCGGCGGAACGGACGCGTCGAAAATATCTCCGGCAATGATTATTACGTCGATGTCCTCCGCGTCGGCGATCTCGCCGAGTTCCTTTATAACGGCGCATTGCTCGTCGAGTCGCATCGCTTTATTCAACTTTTTTCCCAAGTGCAGGTCGGCAGTGTGTAGGATTTTCATTTTTAAATTTCTTCTCCGCGCAATTTTATCTTAAACAGTTGAAAAACTTACGATTTAGTGGTATCATAAATACAAGTTTTATACTTTACAACTGTTTATTATAATACTTTCAGCATAAATATTCAAGCAAATGAGGCTTCATAACCATGTTTAAACTGTCGTCGGAAGCAAGTCTTGACGGCGCTATTACCGTCGAAAATAAATTTATAGTCGAGTACATGCCGTACGCCGACGGCGATTACGTAAAGGTTTATCTTTACGGGCTTTCGCTTGCCGCGCGTAAGGGCGATAAGGACGACAGCCTCGATAGGCTTGCGCGACGGCTCGATCTCGATATCACGACCGTAGAAACCGCAATAGAATATTGGACGGACCAAGGACTTATGTCGCGGTTGGGCGACGAGATCTGCTATTTTTCGCCGCGCACCGCTCGACCGAAAATCAAAAAATTCGATGTCGACAAATACGGTGAATTCAACCGTCAAGCCCAACTGTACATATCCGAACGCCAGATCGCGCCCAACGAGTACAACGAGTATTACGCGCTCATGGAAAAGCTCAATCTCGAATGGCAAGCCATGGTGCTTATCATAAAATACTGCGTCGATCTTAAAGGCGCCAACGTTTCATGTCAGTATATTCTCGCCGTTGCGCGCAATCTTGCGCAGGACGGTTACCGCACCGCCGACGCGGTAGGCGATCGGTTGGACGAATACGGCGTTTATTATAAAGGTCTCAGCGAAGTTATGTCCGTTATGGGCAAGAAAGTCGATCACGAATCGGTGCAATTATATAAAAAATGGCGTACCGAATATAAATTCGAACAGGAATTTATCGTTCACGCGGCGGCGTACGTCAAGCGCGGCGGAGCGCCGGTGCTCGATATAAAACTCAAGCAATATCACGATCTCGGTTTATTTTCCGTCGATATCGTGGATAAATACGAAGAGGAGCGCAAACAGGTATACAAGCTCGCGAAGTCGGTGAACAAGATACTCGGCATTTATCTCGAAAACGTCGATTACGAAATTTCCACTTATATAAACCCGTGGTTGGGTATGGGTTTCGAACCGAACGCTATACTTGCCGCAGCCGACTACTGTATGCGCAACGGGCTTAAACGACTCGGCGATCTCGACGCAGTATTGCGCGACTACTTTGCCAACGGCCGCACTACCGAAAAAGAAATCGTTAAAAATCTCGAACACGAAAACCGTTATGACGGCGAAATAGAAAAACTGTTCAAAACTCTCGGCGTTAAAGGCGCGGTAAAAGACGTTCACCGCGCGTATTACGCTAATTGGACCGAAAAATTCGGTTCGCCCGAAGATCTTATCGATTACGCCTGCTCGCTTGCCGTAGGCAAAGAAAATCCGCTTGCATACATGAATAAGCTTTTGCGCGATTGGGCGAACGCCGATATAAAGACGGTGACGGGCGCCGTAACCGCCGTCGCCGACAGAACTGCGGACGCGCCGCAAACCGATGCCGATAAGGGTCGCGTCGTTTACGAACGCATGTCCGCCGACGACTTGAACTCCATGTTTACTCGAATAACGGGAGACGACGAATAATGATAGATTATAAACGCGCGGTAAAAAATATAACCGACCGTCGGAGAGCAGACCTCGACGCCGGGCTCGAAGTGTGGCGCAATGCGCTCAGCTGTAATGCTGAATTGCACTCTGCATACGTCAAATATCAAGACGAGGCGATAAAAAACGCGCAAAGATTGCCTAACGAACTCACTGCGGCGCGCGACAGCTTGGCGGCTGCGGCAAAAAAAGCCGGACTTAAAAAGTCCGATATAGAACCGCCCTGCCGTTGCGATAAATGCAAGGACAGCGGTTATGTAAACGGCAGATATTGCGGTTGCGTTATAAAAAACGTGATCACGTCCAATTCGGACAACCTTACGCTTCCGCTCGCCGATTTCGGATCGGCAAGATCCACTGCGCCGAAAACTCTTAAAAAACTATACGACGCAGCTGAAAATTTTATAAATTCTTTCCCCGACGGCGATAAACCTTTTTTTGTTATCGTCGGTTCGTCGGGAACGGGAAAAACGATTCTCGAATCCGCTATAGCGACCGAACTAATGCAACGCGGCGCGGCGGCGGTCACTATAAGCGCGTTCGAATTCGTAAAGCGCGCAAAAGACTATCACACTCAGTTTGCGATAGACGATTATGTGGATCTGTTTACGCCAATGCTCGACTGCGACGTGCTGTGCATAGACGACCTCGGCACGGAGGCGATGCTTAAAAACGTGACGCGCGAATATTTGTACTCCGTAATAAACGAACGTTGGCTGAGAAAGAAATATACCGTAGTTTCCACCAACCTTACCCCCGACGCCCTGCTTTCCCGTTACGGCGAAGCTATATTCTCGCGACGGTGCGATTAAAGAGTTGACAATCTGTTTATCGTAGCTGCTGCAAATCTGCGAACAAAAAAACAATAGCCATAATGCGCACTTCCCATAGGGAATTAAAAAACTAAATTATTAAGAGTTATACTTTCAAGCAAGGACAAAAGCTCTCGAACGATATGTTCGAGAGCTTT
>CATKFJ010000127.1 GCA_949747725.1 uncultured bacterium | reverse complement strand
TAGGAACAGCGCATTTTATGCACGAAACGGCTTCGGGCGGTATGCGTCAGCCGGTGTGGAAAGGATTAAGGTCGGATTGAGATTATTCATATTTCGTATAGCCACATATATCGCTCGCGTTTTTGTGAAAATACAGACACTCGAAAGCTGTACAAATACTGTCGGTGATGGACAAATACGACACCGTAAAGGAAGGAGCGACAAAATATTGTATAGGAATTAACACAATATTTTTCGCCCTTGACGGCAAAGACTTTTTAGGTTACCGCCACCACGGCGAAAAACAAAGAAGTAATTATTTTGCTATTGGCAATGATAATTTGATCGGCTCAAATATTTAACTTTATTTAATTATAGTCTTATATTCTGTGGGGGGGGGTATTGTTTTTGATAAAATGCGTAGGGGATAGCCCCATATGTTTTTTGAATACGTTGGAAAAATAGCTCGGATCTTCGTACCCGAGCGTGTGTGCGGTTTGCTTTACGCCTTGCCCTTCTTTAAGAAGATCAAGTGCTTTTTGCATTTTCATCAAAGTAAAATATTCCATTGCGCCGTGTCCCGTATAACGCGATATCACTTTCCCCATATGCGAAACGCTTATGTTTGCTTGTTTGGCAAGTTCCGATTTCGACGGCATTTTATAAAGATAGTTGCGCATAACGTTGATTATTTGTTCAAACATGTTTGCGCCCGCGCCTTTACAGAGCTTTTCTTCGCGCCGCGATGGCGTAAATACTGTAGTCAGCAATATTTCCAGTCTCTTTATCAGTATAGATAAGACAAAATCATGTTGCAAACATTCATCGGTACTTCCCGATACCATTTCGTCGAGCAAGGACATCGTCGAATCGTAAATATCTGAAAGCTCCGAAAGTTCGAGCGTCGTCATATTGAATGTGCCGTCGGTCATGGGCGGCAAGCCGTCCGAAGAAAAGGTTATGACGGTGACCTCGGGCGCGCGACTTATCGCCCAAATGTTATGGAACTCATTGGGCACGTGGAAAACGCATTGACCTTTGGATAACGAATAAAGCGAAGTATCTGCCATGATACCGATATCGCCGCTACATGAGCAAATGAACTCGGAGAAGTTATGAGATTCGCCGTTAAAGTTTTCGTTATCGCGCAGAGATCTTTTCCAAATAGTGTGTATTTGGTTGATTCGGAACGTATTTTTTATTGGTAAGCGATTAAAATATCCGTCCATAGCCAAACGATCCTTATTTGTACTCAATATTACATATAACAAAGCTAATTTTATATTTACATGTAACTTTGAATAATATATACTAATTATAGCATTCATAGTGCGTCTTGTCAACGGATTGGGGAAAATGAATGCGTCATTACATAAAAGGAGAAAATATGGCAAAACGTCTCGGTGCGCTCATCGACTGTTCGCGTAATTGCGTTTATACGGTCGATGCTCTTAAAAAATTCATAGATATACTCGCGGATATCGGATACGACTATTTGCAGCTTTATACGGAAGATACATTCGATATCGGCGATCCGCGCTTCGGGTATTTGCGCGGACGTTATACCGTTGCCGAGATCAAAGAGCTGGATGAACATGCGACGGCGCGCGGTATCGAATTGATCCCGTTTATTCAGACGCTGGGGCATCTCAAAGGCGTTACGCGCTGGTGGGCGTATTCCGATATTTGCGATACAGGCAATATTCTGCTCGCGGGCGAAGAAAAGACATATGCGCTTATAGACAAAATGTTCGCCGCTTGCGCCGAGATGTATACGAGCCGCAATATAAATATCGGAATGGATGAAGCCGGTATGGTCGGGTTGGGTAAATATCTGAGCAAGCACGGTTATCGTAACCGCTATGACGTGCTCTTGGAGCATTTGCGGAATGTTTGCGACATCGCCGAAAAATACGGCTTTAAGCCCATGATGTGGTCGGACATGTTTTTCAGTCTCGCAAACGACGGGGCATATAAGGTAAGCGACGGCTTTGTCGTGCCAAAGGAGATAATAGATAAAGTTCCGCCCGAAGTAAGACTTATATATTGGGATTACTATTCTAAAGATAAGGCTACTTATGATGCTCAGTTCAAGGCGCATAAGCAGTTTCGTAACGAGATCCTATTTGCCGGCGGGGCGTGGTGCTGGAACGGTTTTGCGCCGCACAATAATTGGAGCGTGCGTATAAACAAAGAAGCTTTTATTTCGTGTAACGATAACGGCATAGAGGATATTTGTATTACCGAATGGAAAGACGACGGGGGCGAAAGCTCGTTGTTTAGCGTATTGCCCGCACTTTTCGCGTCCGCGCAGTTCTTCCGTGGCGATTACGATATGGCGGATATCAAGCGCAAGTTCGGAAAGAAGTTCGGTATCGATTACGACGATTTTACGGCACTCGATCTGCCCGACATGTTAGACGGCGACGGCATGGAAAACCCGAGCAAATATATGCTGTATTCCGATCCGTTTTTGGGTTACATGGACAGCACCGTCGACGAGGGCAAAGCGCGGTTTTTTGCGGAAGCAAAAACAAAGATAGATAAGTCTGTCAGCAATAAAGAATACGGATATATTTTCCAAACGATCTCGGCACTTTGCGACGTTTTGGATATAAAATACGATTTGGGAGTGCGCACTCGCGGGGCTTACCGCAATAAAAATATCGATGAGCTTCGTGCGATAGTTTCCGATTATAGAGAGCTCGACGGAAGGATAAAAACACTGTACGACGCGGTAAAGACTCAGCGCAATAAGGAATGTAAGCCGCATGGCTTCGAGAATCAAGACTTGCGTTTCGGCGGGCTTATTATGCGTATTCGGCATTGCGCCGAGCGGCTCGAACAATACGTTCGCGGCGAAGCGGACAGCATATCCGAGCTCGAAGAAGATATCTTG
>CATKFJ010000126.1 GCA_949747725.1 uncultured bacterium | reverse complement strand
TATGCGGGACCCGACTTTTTGAATGAATGGAAAAACGGGAGATTGTTAGCTTGTAATGGACCAGTAAGACAAACCGCTACTTATAGAGCCGAATTCGAAATTAAATAGGGATAAAAATACAAAATATAAATTATGTGAATGCGGCTTATTAGCGGGTTAATGATAGTAGCGGGCGTAGTGCTATGCGCAACGGGCGTAGGCGCGGCGTTGGGGCATAATAAAAAATATGTTTGAAATGTAATGCACCTATTAAGGTGGGTTCACTTTTTCGGGTGCATTACATATTCGTATACTTAGCAAATCACACACAAAAAGACGAGAGCGGGCGTTTGGTGCCGCTTATTGAAACAATTAAATTCGGGAGATGCGGAAAAAGCGTGAAAAACGTGCAACGGTTTCACTCAATTTTTCCGTACGCTCAAATGTTGTAAAAAACGTTTTCGGGCGTTACGCTACCGAACGTAAGCGAAGCAAACCCCTACACGGAACGAACGGAGTCTGTTCTTCGTAATGCCGTAAAAAATAAAAACACTAAAAAAATAAGGAGAAAAAATCATGGGAACGATTAAAATGAAAGACAAAACGGCGGAAGCCGTGAGCAACCTCGACGCGCAAATTCTGAAAAACATCGAAATTGCCGAAAAAGAACAGGCGAAAAACGCAAAATGGGAAGAGCCTACACTTGCGGGCGCGCTGTACGAAGAAAAGAGTATGCGCGGCGAAAACACCAAACTGTGGCGAATGAACGACGGCACAATGCGTCAGATTATATCGCCCAACGCAATTCACTACCGCGACGCAAGCGGCGAGTTGCAAGAAATCGACAACCGCTTACATGAGTGTGATAATGAATTTTGTAATATATGCGGTGAACGCAAATTGACGTTTGCGAAAGACGCGTCTAATAGTGACCTATTAAAAATTCAAAAAGGCAAAACGCAACTTTCATGGGGCTTGTGTAAAGAGCCTAAGTTAGGGTTGTCTATATTACGCTCTGAAGCTTGTGCTATCCCACAGAGTGCTATTGCTGCGGTGAATAATGCCAATGGGAATGTGATATATGGAAATGTAGAAGACGGAGTGGATATCGCGTACGAACTCGCAGGTTCAAATGTAAAAGAAAACATTATAGTAAAAGAAAAGCGTGCCGAATATCGTTTTGATTTTAAATTGCAAACACAGGGCTTAACGGTGGCTTTATCTGAAGATAATCGTAGAATAGAATTGCTTACAACACATGAGCGCGCCGACGGAGTGGTAGAACGTAATGTTGAATACACAATTCCCGAGCCGTTTATGTATGATGCAAACGGCGAAAGAAATAACGAGGTCTTTTATGAAATAGAAGAATCGGCGGACGGGCAATATATTTTTTCCGTAATAGCCGAGTCCGAATGGATTAACGCCGACGAACGTTCAATGCCTGTTACAATAGACCCGCAAATTATAACCAACCAAACATATTTGTTTGCGGCAAAAGTTTTACGCACATCTTGTAGTTCCAGTAAAGTAGATGAATTAACATCGGGATTTATACAAGCTAATAATACCGACGTTTATTATACCGATAAAACAAAACTAACAATTAACAAAAAGAATTTCCCTTTGATAGGACAGACAATTTCTAAAGTCGTAATGACTTTAATACCGTATCGCGTATCGTGTAGCGGCTATATAAAAATCAATAATAAATCATATTATTGTTCTCCCGGAAAGGCGATTGAATGCGATATAACCGAGTCGTTTAATAATGCAAAACAAGAAACATTCCCATTAACTATAGAGCCGAGCGGGCGTGTTAATGTTTCGTTTTATATGTCTGATGTTTATGCGCCTACTTTTTCGCTTGAATATGTTGACGAATATGTGCGCCCTTGTAATCGTCAGTTTGATTTGGTAAAAAATGCCGCTGGAATTTTCAATGTTCCGACGGGAGAAATGGTTGCGGAAATAAACGGTACATCTACATCCGGATTGAGTTTGGATTATGGAATCTCATGTATTTATAAAAAAAGCAATGATAATTTTAATTGCGGTAAGGATTTTAGACTCAATTTAGAAGAAAGACTTACAAGAATAGGATATGAGGAACTTGACGCAAATTTCATATATACGGACTCGTATGGCACTAAATACGAATTTAAAGAGTATTTTTACTATATAGACGATGAAAATCAGAGAATCGAAGTGGAGAGAAAAAATGTTGAAGTAGCTCTTGACGGGACTCTTTCCGACGGGAAGCATACTGTATATAAAGAAGAACGTTCGGCTACCGGATTAAAAGCAACAACTCGGTTGGAAAATATAAAAAACGTTAATTGGTTGGAGCAACGGCAAAGTGAAATTAAACAGTTGGAAGAACAAGTAAACTCATATGCCGGTGCTATGGAATCGTATGGTATTATAAATAAAAATACAGGACAATTAGTGCGTTGCCTACGGTATTGGTATGATAATAATGACTTATTCGAAAATTTTATAAATTTATTGGATGAGAATTATCAGTATATTTTGTTGCCTGAAAATGAAATTTTGTCATATATATCTGCGTGGACAAACGTGTACAAATCGACATCTACCATACCGTATGAATATAAAATTGCCTTGTACAATCAGTTGACGACATACGAATCCAAAAAATATTCTTATATGGAACAAGTTACAAATTATCGCAAGGAGTATGTCAATAAAAAAGCGGAACTCGATTTGCGTAAGCGAATGACGCCTATAAATTACTTGAGCGACGGTACTATCGTTAAGGGCTTTAATGAACAGGGAGAACTTGTTGCTATTTGCGACAACTATGATAACGCTATTATGATTCAGCGTAAAAATAATAGAATCGAGCGCTTATATGATAATAACAATAAGACCGTAGAATTTCAATATGGATTGAAAGGGTTACTTAAAGCAATAACCGACAGTCGAGGAAAAACAACCGAATTTCTATATGATGAATCGAAGCAACTGCAAAGTATCGTATACGCAAACGGAGATAAACTGGAATTTAGTTATATTAATTCATATATTTCCGAACTTCGCGCGCTACCTGCGGGACAAAAAGCAAAAATAAGTTTTGCGGGAAGTCAATTGAAAAAAATCGAATATTACAGCTCTGTAGACATAATACAACATAACAATTTGGTTTTAGGTGGCGACAAAAAACTTAACGAGGTTGCGATTACATATAATTCAAAAGGTACGGTAATAACACAAGACAACGATTTGAAGTCACGAAGCACATATGCTTTTAACGATAAAGGCAACCTTACGGAATATTATTTGGAAGAAGACGGAAAGGTTACAAAGGCAGAACGCTATGATTATGTAAAATTCCAACACGATAATACATTCTGCGCGGAAAAAGATTCGTTGCTTAAAAGTATAAATGACGTGAAATTTAACGACGGTGTTAAAACGTTAATTTCTCTTAATGCATTCAATAATCCGATATTGAAAGAAGTAGGATGGCAAAAACTGAGCGATAATAGTAAACAGCAAGTTGTAACAGTTTATCGCTATGACAATAATCAGAATGTTATAGAAGAACAAGCCGAGATACATACAAAGATAGATAATGACGATACAAAGAAAACTGCTATTACAAGGTATCGTTATAATACGCAAGGAAGTATTGTATATACCGAAAGCTATATAGTCGGCGAGGAAGTTACAACGGGCAAAACGATTGAAGAAGTGATTTATGATGGAAACGGTAATGTACTAAAATCATTTAAGTATAATAGCCTTGACAGTTCTTCGAAATTCTACTCCGAGAGCGAGTATGCCGAAAACGGAAAAGTAACCGCCGAGTTCGACGAGTCGGGCGAGAACAAAACCAAGCTCGAATATGTGGACGGCACGAGCGTTGTGCGCACACAAACTTTGCCCAACGGCAGTAAGTTCTCTTACGGACATGATGAGAACGATACCATCACCGCAATAACTCAAAGCACCGAAGAGGGAGAAGAGAACAGCACGCAAATTGCGTTTACTTGCGGCAAAGTAACTGAACTTCGGAGCGGAAACAACGTCGTCAATTACGAATATGATTATAAGGGAAGAAAAACCGCTATCGACCTTAACGGAACTAAGGATTATGTTCAGTATAAATATGAGGATATTAAAACAAACGGCATAAAAACTGGCGAAAAAATAACCGCTACTATGGCGAACGGGGATATAATAGAGTCCGAGCAGGATTCGCACGGCAATATGCTTAACGCTACGTATAAAACATACAACAGCAAAACAAAAACGCATGATTCTACGCCGCTAACCGTAGCAACTTACGATGCGAAAAACCATGTTAAAACTCTTGCGGATAAAGTATTCGGCGTGACGTACGGTTGGAATTACGATACTTTGGATAGGTTAAAAGAGTATACCGGCGGCAGAGTGAAAGAAAAGTATACATACAATACCGACGGCAATGCGGAAACCAAAACCGTAACAGTAGACGAGCAAAGCAAGCTATATACATACAATTACAAAGACAATGCCGCTAAGGATTTGGAAAGCGTAAGTGTAGAGGGAATAACCGTATACCCTAAGTCTGACTATCTCGGCAGAAATACGGGCAAGGAGATAAAAGTAAACGGCACAGCTATTGCAAGCGAGACTATAGCATACCGCAAAGTTGGCGACCACGCCACGAATATGCCGAGCGCCATGCGATTCGGTAATCATGTTGTAGCGGCGGACGATAAAACGCAATTCGTGCAACTCGACAATCTCAAATACAAGTACGATAACTGCGGCAATATTTCCGAAGTGTGGGAGAACGGAACGCTTGCGGCAAAATATACTTACGACAAGCTCAATCGCTTAACCCGCGAGGACAACAAACAACTCAAAAAAACTACGCTGTTTACCTACGATAACAACGGGAATATACTGAGTAATAGAGAGTTTGCGTTCACGTTAAAAGACACGGAAAAACTTGAAGAACTGCTAGAAACGCAATGCTTGCAATACGCTTACGACGGCGACAGGTTAATGGCGCTAAATTCCGAAAATTTTGTGTACGATATTCTCGGCAACCCCACGACTTATCGCAACATAAATTGCGAATGGACGCGCGGCAGACAGTTAAGTAAATACGGCAACATTATGTTCGAGTACGACGGACAGGGCAGAAGAACCAAGAAAGTAGGTAATACTACAGTAACGTATACCTATGACAGTAACGGCAATCTCGTGTTGCAGGACTATCCGCAAAAGAGCATTAAGTTAAAGTTTCTTTACGATAACAGCGGACTGTGCGCCATACAAAACGGTACGGAAACGTTCTACTACCGCAAGGACGCGCAAGGCGACGTAATAGCACTGCTTGACAGCAAGGGCGCAGTTGTGGTAAGATATAGCTACAACGCATGGGGTAGCCATAAAGTATTAACCCCCGATGGCAGTGAATTAGCTGAC
>CATKFJ010000125.1 GCA_949747725.1 uncultured bacterium | reverse complement strand
TTCCGCAACGAAATTACCCCGGGCAATTTTATTTTCCGCTTGCGCGAGTTCGAGCAAATGGAAATGGAATTCTTCTGCAAGCCCGATACCGATCTCGAGTGGTTCGAGTATTGGAAAAACTACTGTTTCGAGTTCTTGCAACTGCTCGGACTGAAAAAGGAAAATCTGCGCATCCGCGACCACGACAAAGCCGAGCTTTCGTTCTATTCCAAAGCGACGAGCGATTTCGAATACCTGTTCCCGTTCGGTTGGGGCGAGCTTTGGGGCATCGCCGACCGCACCGACTACGATCTTAAAAAACACTCGGAATTCAGCGGCGAAAAACTCGAATATACCGATCCCGTAACCAACGAAACATATATCCCCTATGTAATAGAGCCGTCGCTCGGCACGGGCAGAGCAATGCTCGCAGTGCTTTGCGACGCGTACGACGAAGAACAGCTCGAAAAAGAAACGCGCACCGTCATGCACTTCGCTCCGGCTATCGCGCCGTATAAAGCCGCCGTTCTTCCTTTGCAAAAAGCTCTGTCCGAGCGCGCCGACGCGTTGTATCGCGGCTTGCGCAAGCGCGGCATTGTTTGCACTTACGATCTGCCCGGGTCTATCGGCAAGCGTTACCGCCGTCAGGACGAGATAGGTACGCCGTACTGCATTACCGTCGATTTCGATACCGAGTCGACTGGGACAGTGACCGTGCGCGAACGCGATTCCATGAGCCAAATACGCCTCGACGAATCCAAAGTCGCGGACTATATCATAGAGAACTGCAAACTTTAATTCCGAGCAATTGTAACAAAAGATTTCTCCGCTTCGCGCTGTCGCGCTTCGGTCGAAAGGACATGAACGCGGCGTGTTGCGCAAGACGCTATTCAGAATCCTATACACCTAAAAAAGCGCTCCGATATTTTCGAAGCGCTTTTTATGTAATATGTATTTAATCTTATTATGTTTTAAATATTGAGTTTAGTAACGGTTGCCTCTCCTTTATTCGTAGTAGGCAATTTAATTAAATATTTAGCGCCGCTTTCTAAACCTGTAATATTCGCCGTCTGCTTAGTATGATTATCCCATCTGAATATCCAACCCTCAACAGAAGCGACAGCCGCACCCGTCATGTTTTCACTTAACTTCCCTTGTGTTTTAGAAGCCTCCCACGCTCCGAAAAGTTCGCTATTAAATGTATATAAACTATACTTTGATAAAT
>CATKFJ010000124.1 GCA_949747725.1 uncultured bacterium | reverse complement strand
TCTACAGCAAGAACAATATCGCCTTTTTGCATTTCGACATAAGGGTTGCCGTCGGGATCGATATACACGTCGTCGATAACGGGCGCGGCATAGCCGACAGACCAAATATATATCAACGAAAATACGATAGCCGATAAAAAATTGAAAACAACGCCGCCGAGAAGCACGATAATGCGCTTCCACGGTTTTTGTTCGGTGAACATTTTTGCCGGATTGCCGTTTTTATCAAGTCGGACGACCTTTTCTTCGTTGGGCTTTTGATTAGTCGTTTGCGTTGAAATTTTATTCTCCGCTTCGCGCTCGCGCATTACATACGAAAGCAGATCGTCATCCTTGCTTTCGGTGTTTTTCGACGCATTATCGGTCTTTGCAATATCACGATCCGCAGATATCGCCGTATTCCCATTCTCTTTTTCTTCGTCGTCTTCGCCGTCATCTGTTTCGCCGAGGAACGCGCAATATCCGCCGAGCGGAAGCATACGCAACGAAAACAACTCGCCGTTTTTGCGGCGACGGCTGAATATTTTCGGTCCGAACCCGATCGAAAATTCTTCTACGGTAAATCCGAGAATTTTTGCCGCAGTATAGTGTCCCAACTCGTGGATAAGCACCATTAACAGCAAAATTACAAGCGATAAAACGATATACCCGAAGTATTCCAACATCAATCTCCTATATGTTTAGAGTATATTGTTTCGTAAACTCGATTATGCGTTTTAAAAACGTTATCTACGCAATCAACGCGCTCTGTATTTTCACGTTCGAGAGCATGCTCAACTATTTCAGTTATTTCGGTAAAAGCTATTTTACCGTTCAAAAACAGCGCAACGGCAGCCTCGTTAGCCGCATTCAGTACTATCGGCGCGGTACCACCCTCTTTAAGGGCCTGTTTCGCCAACTTAGGCGCAGGAAACTTATCCTCGTCCGGCATCAGGAATCTTAAACTTAACGGCATGCTCAACGGCTTATAATCGCGCACGGCGTGCTCGGGATACAACAAGGCATACTGAATAGGCAACCGCATGTCGGGAAAACTCGCTTGAGCTTTGATCGATCCGTCATAGAACTCTACCATAGAATGAACGACACTTTCGGGATGGATCACGTAATCTATATCGACCGTATCGAATAACCAACGCGCTTCGATTATTTCCAACCCTTTATTCATCATCGTGGCGCAATCCACGGATATCTTTTTGCCCATACGCCAATTCGGATGAGCGACTGCGCGTTCGGGCGTAATCGAGCCGAACTCGTTTTTAGGCGTAAAAAAGAACGGTCCGCCGCTCGCCGTAAGAATAAGACGCTTAAACTTTTTCTCGCCCTGTAAGCACTGCCAAACCGCAGAATGTTCCGAATCGATCGGATAAAGCTTAGAGTGCGATTTTTTAAGCGCACTCATTACAAGCTCGCCGCCGGCAACCAAAGATTCCTTATTGGCAAGCGCGACGGTTTTTCCGCTATCGATCGCGAACATTACCGCTTTAAGCCCTATCATGCCCGTAACCGCAATAACCACTGTGTCGGCGTCCGCCATAACCTCGGTAAGTGCATCGTCGCCGCAATATACATTGTTGCTTTTTGTATTGTTTTTAAGCTCCGAGTATTTTGCGGCATTATAAACGCCGATTGAATTGCAACAAAACTCGTCGGTTAAGGCACACAGCTCGTCTACATTGTTTGCACAAGAAAGTCCCACGACATCGAATTTATCGCGGTTACTGCGAACAATATCCAACGTTTGCCTGCCGATAGATCCGGTACAGCCCAATATCGCGATCTTTGTCATACAAGCATCATAATTGCGAAGTACAGATAGAAAAATACTCCGCAGAACATAAAGCCGTCTATACGGTCGAGTATGCCGCCGTGTCCCGGCAGCAGATTGGAATAATCTTTAATGCCCGCCCGGCGCTTTATAAGCGACGCGAACAAATCGCCTGCCTGATCGAATACCGATCCGAACAATCCAAGCATTACGAAATTCAAGCTTGTGCTCCACCACGCATCGGTAAGCATGGCAAGCCCCAAAATGTTAACATTAAAATGAACGGCGAGGAATGTGAACAACAACACCAAACACGCAGCTACCACGCCGCCGAGCAATCCTCCTATCGCGCCGCTTATAGTCTTATTGGGACTGATCGACGGACAAAGTTTTTTGCCTTTGATAGCACTGCCTATCTGATACGCAAAAACATCGGTCAACGCAGGAACGATAAACATTAAAGCTATACCGGCATTTCTGTACGGCAACGACGCAAGCAAAGAAACGCCTATATCAGCGCTCATAAAATAATTGATGCCTACAGAAAACATAAGCATTGCGCTCGGGTACATCATTACGAAAATCGTAGCGACCGCGTTACCTTTTACGTATGTTTTAGAACATGCGGTGACGATCACAGTAACGATCACCATCAAGAGCAAAGATATGAAATAACCGTTCATTCCGGCGGCGCTCGCCTTGAAAAAATATTGCGCGAACCAAAAAGAAGCAAACCCTACAACTACCTGTATCAAATCGATTATCAAAATAGGCTGGCTTGTAAAGCAAGAGACAGCCTTGCACATTTCATACACGCCGCACGCGGCAAGCAAAAAATCGAATATATCGAAAATAATCGGATGAACGTATGTCGTAAGAAGTATTACGGCTATATACGCGATTGCAATAAACGTTCCGGTTATAAATCGGTCTTTTTTCATTGACATGAAACAAACGACCTCCCGTAAAATTTTTCCTTATCCCCTTGTTTATGCCTTTGTTTCGATCTATACTTACAGTTTTCCGAATCTACGCGATCTGTGCGAAAACTCTTCAAGCATGACGCTCAGTTCTTGTTCGCCGAAATCGGGCCACAGCGTATTCGTAAAAAACAGTTCGCTGTACGCCGCTTGATATAAAAGAAAATTACTGAGCCGCTTTTCACCGCCAGTCCGCAC
>CATKFJ010000123.1 GCA_949747725.1 uncultured bacterium | reverse complement strand
TTCTATGTCGGTGTCTATGCTTATCGTCGGCACAATGATCGGCGCAGGCTTCGCCTCGGGCAAGGAGATCGTAACGTTTTTCGGCGAAACTCCAAATGTGTTTATCGCGCTCATTGCGGGCGCGCTGGTTTTCGGATGCTCTACATTGTTTCTGTTTGTAGGGCGGCGTGTTAAAAAAACGGACATAGGCGAGGTGAACGGCGCGGTATTCGGAAAACTTCGCCCGTTTGCGGACGTTTTCATGTTGTTTAATTCGATGTCGGTATTGGGCGCGATGCTCGCAGGTACGGACAGTCTTGCATCCGAGTTTATCGACCTGCGACCTTTGCCGTCCATCGTTATAGGCTTGTTGTGCGCGATAATTGCCGTTAAAGGACTTAACGGAGTTATCAAAGCAAATGCCGTGCTTGTGCCAGTAATGATCGTTTTTTTGGCGGTATGTTCGATCACCGCAATAAATTTTCCGCTCACGGCTCAAAGCGGATCGATACGCATTACAAGTATCGTCCTGTACGTTTCAATGAACATGATACTCGGCGGCAGCGTATTGACTACAGTGCACAAACTGTCGCCGCGCGAGATAATACTGTCTGCCGCAGTCGCGGCGCTTGTCATTTCGGGACTGCTCATTTGCATAATGGGCGCATTGCAATCCACTTCGTCGTCGCATGCCGATATGCCCGTATTGCTCATTGCGCTCAAAAGCGGCAGACCTATGTATTTTGTAAGCCTGCCCGTTATAGCGGCGTCTATTTTCACAACTATGCTGTCGGCGTTCAAGTCGGTATACGACTATTTGTCGGGATTTATCAAAAGCAAATTACTGTCGGCCGGTATTGTGTTTATCGGCGGACTTGCCGTCGGCGCGTTCGGGTTTTCCGCAGTAGTCGAGACCCTGTACCCGATAACGGGAATATTGGGGATATTATATCTTGTATGCAACTGTTGGTTCTTGATCCGTACGCGAGTAAAGCGTGATGTTAAAAGAAAAGCGCGAAAATTTAAGTCCAAAATAAAAAGGGACGTGCACGGACGTTCCGAATGCAGTCCCTCATAAAATTTATTCCACGTGATATTTCTTTTTGGTTATGCGTTCTATGCCTGCTACGGCAAGATACATAACGGTGGCTAACATGCACAGAATGACCGTGCTTGCCATAACAAGATCCATTTTGAATACTTGACTTCCGTAGATGATCAGGTATCCGAGTCCGGCGGTGGAAACGAGGTATTCGCCCATGATAGTTCCTACCCATGCAAGCCCGACGTTTATTTTAAGCATGTTCACGAGCGCCGGAACGTTAGCCGGAATTATCAGTTTGGTGAGTATCTGAAACTTTGTCGCGCCCATCGATCTAAGCAGCAGTATTTTACCTTCGTCTACCGCCATAAAACCGTTGAGCACGCTGATCACCGTCACGATTATACAAATCAGTATTGTCATAACGATTATTGCCTGCGCGCCTGCGCCTACCCAAATGATTATAATAGGTCCAAGCGCGATCTTGGGCAGGGCGTTTAAAACCACGATGTAAGGTTCGAGTATGCGGCGGAGTTTGGTAAAGCGCCACAGCAACACCGCGATACAAATGCCCAATCCGCTTGCCGCTATAAATCCGATTATACATTCGATAAGCGTGTACGCGATATGCGTGAACAGTTCGCTTACTTCGACGGTAGACAGTATTTTTACAATTCGCGACGGACAGGACATTATAAACGGATCTATCCAGTCGAGCTGTGCCGCAAGTTCCCACAGCCCTATAAATGCCGCCAATATCCCGATTTGAAAGCACACGACGATTATTTTATCGTTTCTGCGCTTGGCAAGATATTTTTGCCGCGGTGTCTTTATACGGTTCATTCTACACGGTAGTCTTTTATCCTTCATGTTAGGCTCCTTTGAGCGAAAGGCGGATCAGCTTGCTTGTGCAACAACTGTTTTATCAAGCACGGTCGAAATTTC
>CATKFJ010000122.1 GCA_949747725.1 uncultured bacterium | reverse complement strand
TGCAAGTTCTACGGACTCGGCAGCGACGGGACCGTAGGCGCAAACAAGAACTCTATCAAGATCATCGGCGATCGCACGGACAAGTATGCGCAAGGCTATTTCTTCTACGACTCCAAAAAGTCGGGCGGTCTTACCATTTCGCACTTGCGTTTCGGCGACGTTCCCATAAAGTCGACATACCTCATCGACCAGGCGGACTTTGTGGCTTGCCACAACCCGTCGTATGTCACACACTACAACATGGTGGACGACATCAAAGACGGCGGTGTGTTCCTTTTGAACTGCCACTGGACGCCCGAACAGCTCGACAGCGAACTTCCTGCGGAAATGAAACGCACGATCGCCAAAAAGCATCTTAAGTTCTACACGATAGACGCACTTAAAATAGTCAACGAAATCGGCGCGCGCAAAGGCGTCAACACTGTATGTCAAGCCGCATTCTTCAAGCTTGCCCACATCATTCCCTACGAGGAAGCGGCAAACTACATGAAGCAGATGATCAAAAAGGCTTACGGCAAAAAGGGCGACGACGTTGTAAACATGAACTACGCTTGCGTAGACAACGCAATCGCAGGGCTTGTGGAAATAAAAGTTCCGGCAGCGTGGGCAAACGCGTCGACCGGCGCGAAAGCCGCGGAAGTCGACGGCGACGATTACTTCAAGAACGTTGTCAATCCCATTCTCCGTCAGGAAGGCGACAAACTCCCCGTATCGGCGTTTGCGCCCGACGGAAGCGTGCCGAGCGGAACTACCAAATACGAAAAGCGCGGCATTGCGCCCACAGTACCCGTATGGATCGCGGACAACTGCATACAATGCAATCAGTGCTCGCTTGTCTGCCCTCACGCGTGCTTGCGTCCCGTGCTTTCCACTAAGGATCAGGACAAAAACGCTCCGGCGTCTTACGTCACCAAACCGGCTGTCGCACAGCTTAAAGACACGGGTTACAATTACCGCATGCAGCTTTCTCCGCTCGATTGTACGGGTTGCGGCTCTTGCGCCAACGTCTGCCCGGCAAAAGAGAAAGCGCTTGTTATGAAACCGCTTGACGCCGTTATCGACGCCGAAAGCAAAAACTACGCGCACTCGCAGACTATCCCGTTTGCGGACGTTGCGGACAAGGTTAAAGTCGACACCGTAAAAGGCAGTCAGTTCAAACAGCCGCTGTTCGAGTTCTCGGGCGCGTGCGCAGGCTGCGGCGAGACTCCGTACGTCAAGCTTATAACCCAGCTCTTCGGCGACCGCATGGTAGTTGCCAATGCTACGGGTTGCTCGTCCATTTACGGCGGCTCCGCTCCCACCTGCCCTTACACCAAGAACGCAGAAGGTCACGGACCGGCATGGGCAAACAGCTTGTTCGAGGACAACGCCGAGTACGGTTACGGCATGCACCTTGCTTATAAAGCGCGTCGCGAAGCACTTAAAGGCAAAGTTGCCGCTCTTGCCGAAAAGTGGAGCAAGTATGACGACGGCGTTAAAGCTTGCAAAGACTGGATCGCAAACATGGACGACGCAAACGGCAGCAAGACGGCAGCCGCCGCGCTCGTAAAAGCGATCGAAGGCTGCAAAGACTGCGGTTGCGATTGCGACGAACTCGCAAAAGAAATATACGCGGATAAAGACTGCCTTGTAAAACCGTCCATTT
>CATKFJ010000121.1 GCA_949747725.1 uncultured bacterium | reverse complement strand
TCGGCGCTAATGCAATTCTTGCCGTATCTATAGCCGCCGCAAAAGCTGCCGCAAACGCTTTAGATATTCCGCTTTATCGGTTTATCGGCGGCTGCGCCGCTACCTGTTTACCCGTTCCGATGATGAATATTCTTAACGGCGGTGCTCATGCGTCTAATACGGTAGATGTACAAGAATTTATGATCATGCCTATAGGCGCTAAAACTTTCGGAGAAGGTTTAAGGTGGTGCACGGAAGTTTTCCATACGCTGAGATCTATATTGAAAAGCAAAAATTTAGCGACTTCAGTCGGTGATGAGGGCGGTTTTGCTCCAAATCTTGCGAGCGACGAAGAAGCTATAAAGAACATAATCGATGCGGTCAAAAAGGCGGGTTTCAAAGACGGTACCGATTTCGTTATTGCAATTGACGCCGCCGCAAGCGAATGGAAAGGATCGAAAAAAGGCGAGTACCGTATGCCTAAAGCAAACTTCGTTTTAACGACGGACAAGCTAATAGAACATTGGATAGCGCTTACCGAAAAATACCCGATATATTCTTTGGAAGACGGTTTGGACGAGGAAGATTGGGACGGATGGCAAAAGCTTACAGATAATCTCGGACGGCGTGTACAGCTTGTAGGCGACGATTTGTTTGTTACAAATGTAAAACGCTTACAAAAGGGTATCGATCTTAACTGCGCTAACTCCGTATTGATCAAACTTAATCAAATCGGTTCGGTGTCCGAAACTATGGAGGCTATAAAACTTGCGCAAAAATCGGGGTATACTGCCGTTGTTTCTCACCGAAGCGGCGAAACTGAGGACACGACTATTGCCGACCTTGCCGTCGCCCTAAATGCGGGCCAGATCAAAACAGGTGCGCCAAGCAGATCGGAACGTGTAGCAAAATATAATCAACTGCTTCGTATAGAAAATAATTTAGGTGTTGCGGCCGGATATTACGGTAAAAAAGTTTTCAATATTAAGTGTAAATGAAACATAATAAATATGGCGGCATAGCAATCGAGCTGCGCCGCCTTTTTAGTGTTTAATTTTTTGTTTATATTATTGCAATGATTTTTTTTATATGATATAATATAAATATCATTGCGTGAGAGGTAAAAAATGGACGACTGTATTTTTTGCAAAATCATACGCGGCGAAATACCTTCCGAAAAACATTATGAAGACGATTTAATGATAGTAATCGATGATATTTCGCCGAAAGCCGAAAAACATTATTTAGCTATACCTAAGAAACATTACAAATTATTTTCGCAAATGACGGAAAAGGATGCCGATGATTTGGGGCATTGCTTACGCAAAATCGGGGAGATCGCGCCTTCTTTGGGATTGAATAACGGTTTTCGCTGCATAGTCAATCAGGGAGACGACGCGGAACAAACCGTGTTTCACTTGCACATGCATCTTTTAGGCGGTCAAAAATTGTCTACACCGGACTATCGAATATAATGGCGGATAATAAAACAAAATCTTTCGCCGTGCCGTACGACGGCAATTCGGCAGAGTTTGACATATTGCCCGAACACGGATCATTGGATTTGGAATGTTTTTATAACTATATTGCAGATGGAGACGGTTCATCGAATTCTTTATCGTTTAGGATAACAACAGCTCTGAATAAAATATCGCAAATCTGTTCGGAAATGCACAATAATTTTAAGACGGTTTTTCTGTCGGAAAGTCTGTATCGTATAAGCATATTGAAGATTTTGATAGATTTGGGACTTAAGAATGAAAATCATATTGCCGTTATTGCTCGCATTATAGAAATATCGGCATATAACCGCGATGTTACTTTGGAACAGGCAATAAAGATTCTGGCAAATAGATTGGGTGCGACCGAATCCGCTATCAATCATATTATCGACAAAAACTTTAACGTGTATGATTCGGAATTCTTCGCGCGTATATCGGCTATTACGAGATCTCAACCGTTTACGGCAAAAGATGCATTATGCGATTTATCTGTTTGTATACGTAAGAATTATGTTATCGGAGGAATGTTCCGTGCATGATATTTCCGACAATAAATATCTTGTGCTTAGAGAAATCTCTTTACAAGAGTATTCGATAAAAGACTTTTTACGCGGTGAACGTGCATTGCCGAAAAGAGTGGATGTCGATAAGATCTGCTTAGCTATTGCAAATATTATATCCATGCTCGGATTTAATTTTAGGTTGACGGGATATAACTTTCTGATAATGCTCGTATCGCAATACATTGTAAAACACGATTATTCGGAAAGTAAAGCAATAAATTCGGTTGCCGATTTATGCGGTACGGATCAGGCGG
>CATKFJ010000120.1 GCA_949747725.1 uncultured bacterium | reverse complement strand
TCACGAAAAAAGGTAATATTTATAAGGGTATTTGCATTGATACAGACGGCTCTATAGGTATGTGCGCGGAAAGAAATGCTTTATCTACAATGCTCACGTTGCGTCAAAATTATCTACATTAAGTACTTGCGCAAACATCTTATTTTTGGTACAATACCGTTATGGAATATAAAGGAGTTAATCATGACAAAAACACTTAGTTTGATCAAGGACAATTGTCCGCAAAACCATTCTTGTCCTGCCGTTAAAGTGTGTCCCGTCGGTGCACTGTCACAAAACGGATTCGACGCACCCGTAATAAACCACGACAAATGCATAAGATGCGGCAAATGTTCCGATTTCTGCCCCAAGAAAGCGCTTGTACTGAAATAATATCTTATAAGCGTCATTCTTCCCTTTCTTTCCTTTTATCGGCAACGGTTTTCGCAATATAAACTTTACCGTAGATACGTTTAAAATAGTTTTACTCTATTTCCAACAATTTTAAAATTGCTACATTTTTAAATATTTGTGGCAATTTTATTGTTTTTATATAATAATATTACTTTAAACATACAAAATCTTTTGACAATAAGAATAACAGGTGTATACTCGAAAAGAAAATTATTATATAAAAGGAAGTATCATGAATGTATTTAAAGCGGCGTACTGTCGCACGTTTCAATTCGTGTTCAAAATCGCTATTCCGTTACTGCCGTACAGACAGCCCAAAATACTTCAATCCGTAAAGGACTGCCCTACCGTTCTTCAAAGCAAGAACATCGGGCGCGTAATGGTAGTGACCGACAAAACGGTCATGAAACTCGGACTGTGCGACGAGTTGACGGAGGCGCTCGACAACGCGGAGATCGCGTATAGCGTGTATGACGAAACACTGCCCAATCCTACTATCGACGCAGTGGAGCAAGCTCGCGCGCAGTACTTAAGCGACAAATGTCAGGCGCTTATAGCCGTAGGCGGAGGAAGCGTTATGGATCTTGCGAAAGCCGTAGGCGCAAGGATCGCAAAGCCCCAAAAGACGCTCAAACAAATGGCCGGAATACTGAAAGTGCGGAAAAAACTTCCGCCGCTGTTTGCCGTGCCGACAACCGCCGGTACGGGTAGCGAAACTACGATTGCCGCAGTAATCACCGACGGACAGACGCATCGCAAGTTCGCTATAAACGATTTCCCTCTTATACCGCATTATGCTGTTCTCGACTATAAGCTGACGCTCGGTCTGCCTAAAGACGTAACGGCATTCACGGGCATGGACGCCCTTACGCACGCCGTAGAGGCTTTTATCGGAAGGTCTACAACTAAATTTACGCGCAAAAACGCGCTCGACGCCATAAAACTTATTCGCGACAACCTTAAAACATGCTACGACGATCCGACTAATGCTACGGCACGCGAAAACATGCTGTTTGCAGCGCACTATGCCGGTATAGCGTTCACGGAAAGTTATGTCGGATATGTTCATGCCGTTGCGCATTCGCTTAGCGGAAGATACGGATTGCCGCACGGACTGACTTGCGCGGTACTGCTGCCGATAGCGCTTGATTTTTACGGCAAAGCCGCGAACAAAAAGCTTGCCAAAATATCAAAGTCGGTAGGCATTGCAGACAGTGCGGACGGCAAAGCCGTTGCCGCGCGCAAGTTTATCGATTGGGTATACGCAATGAACGATTATTTGGGTATTCCGCGCGGTTTTGCCGAGATCATGCCCGAGGACATCGACAAAATGTCGCGCTACGCCGACAAGGAAGGCAATCCGCTTTACCCCGTGCCCAAGCTGTACGGTCGCAAACAACTTAAACAAATCTATTATCATGCAAGTTTGAAAGGTGAAATATGATAGAATCCACAGTAAAAGCTCAACGCAAATATTTCGACGACGGCAATACCCTTGACGTCGGCAAACGTCTGACATACCTTAAATCGCTCAAAGCCGCCATAAAGCTGCACGAAACCGATATCGCCGCGGCGCTCAACATCGATCTCGGCAAGTCCCCGTCCGAATCGTATATGACCGAAATAGGCATGGTGCTCGAAGATCTGACATGTCATATAAAACACTTGAAAAAATGGGCTAAGCCGCAAAAGCGCAAAACGCCGCTTACGCAATTCCCTGCCAAAAGCTACGTGATCCCGTCGCCGCGCGGCAACGTGCTTATAATTTCGCCTTGGAACTATCCGTTCCTTTTATCGATACAGCCGCTCGTAGGCGCAATCGCCGCCGGGAATACCGTCATTCTCAAGCCGTCGCGAGCATCAGCCGCAACGAGCAAGATCATGAAAGACATTATCGAAAAAGTATTTCCCAAAGAGCTTGCCGCGTGCGTTTACGGCGACAGCGCGATCAACGACGAAGTACTTACTTATAAGTTCGACTATATATTCTTCACAGGCGGAAAGGACGTCGGACAAAAGGTATACCGCGCCGCGAGCGAGCATTTAACGCCCGTAACGCTCGAACTCGGCGGTAAAAGTCCCGTTATCGTAGACAGCACGGCAAAGGTCGATCTTGCCGCAAAACGGCTTGT
>CATKFJ010000119.1 GCA_949747725.1 uncultured bacterium | reverse complement strand
TTTTACGGCGGAAGACGCCGCTGGAGACGACTTTACATATTACACCGTGTCTTTCAGTCGTCCCAACGACCTTAACGCTCATGCGCCGGTTTGGACTTACAGCAATCCCAAAGAAGGTAAGCCCAGACTTCACGTTCTCGGCACGGATAAAGACGGTTACGATATTTTCGTCAGGCTTATGTACGGCGGAAGACTGTCGCTTATACTGAGTTTCCTTGTTGTTATTGTTTATACTGTTTTGGGTATAATCTTAGGCGGACTTGCCGGTTATTTCGGCGGTTGGGTAGATATGATAATCATGCGTGTTGTCGATATACTCAACTGTATCCCGTCGCTGCCTATTTTGCTTATTGTCGGCGCTATTTTCGACGGAACGGCAATGTCCGAAGAATACCGAATATATTTCATGCTTGGGGCGTTGACGCTGTTGAGTTGGCCGGGAACGGCGCGATTGGTAAGAGGTCAGATTCTTTTCTTGCGCGAGCAGGAATACATGGTTGCCGCCGATGCGCTCGGTTTCGGTGTAGGGCGTAAAATATTCAAACATCTTGTTCCGAACGTTATGCCGCAATTGATAGTTTCCATGACTTTGGGTCTCGGCAGCACGATTCTTACAGAGGCTTCATTGAGTTTCTTGGGTCTCGGCGTGCCTCCGCACTTGGCGTCGCTCGGACAAATGGTAAGCCTAGCTACAAATTCGTCCACGATCATGGAGATTTATATCGCAGACTGGTTGCCTGCCGGTATTATAATCATACTCGCCGTCGTTGCGTTTAACTTTATAGGCGACGGATTGCGCGACGCGCTCGATCCCAAGATGAAGAGGTAATTAACGATGGCAGATAACAAAGACATCAAAGAACCGCAAGAGAATAAAGAAAAAACATCGGTCATTACCAAGGTAAAAGATTGGTATCGTCATGTAACGCATAAGGATGATCCGCACTATATTTCCGGCAAGGAAGCGCGGAAAATTTCCAATGAAAACAGAAAGACTACGCGCATGTACGAAAAGAACAAGCGTCGTAAGGTAAACGAATCGGAATACCTCACGCAAATGCGCGATCCGTCCAATATTCTCGAAATAGATAATCTTCAAACATATTTCTTTACCGATGCCGGTATTTCAAAGGCTGTCGACGGCGTGTCGTTTGATATTCCCAAGAGTTCGGTCGTCGGCGTTGTCGGCGAGAGCGGTTGCGGAAAATCCGTTACGTCGCTGTCCGTAATGCAGCTTGTTCAAGCTCCGCAAGGTCAGATAGTCGGCGGCGCTATCCGTTTTAACACTCAAGACTACAAGAAGGGTGAAGACGGCAAGCCTATTCCCATTTGGGAATACGAGGAAGTCGACGGCGAGCGCGTTGTAAAAAAGATCGCCGCTGTTGATAAAAAAGGCAAACCCGTATTGGATAAAGACGGCAATCAAGTTATGACGCCCGTTCAAGCCGTGGACGGAAACGGTTTCCCCGCATTCGAAACGGAGGATAAGGTATACGATATTGCCAAGATGCCTACCAACGACATGCGCAAGATCCGCGGCAAAGAGATCGCTATGATCTTCCAAGAGCCGATGACCAGCCTAAACCCGTTGTTTACGATAGGCAATCAGCTTGACGAAGTTGTGCTGTTGCATACTCCCGGCGCAGATAACGCTATTGCTAAAAAGCGTACTCTCGAGATGCTCGGGCTTGTAGGAATAGCTATGCCCGACATAGTTTATAAAAGTTATCCGCATGAGCTTTCGGGCGGTATGCGTCAGCGCGTAATGATAGCTATGGCGTTGGCTTGCAATCCCAAGCTGATAGTTGCAGACGAGCCTACGACTGCGCTCGACGTTACTATTCAAGCACAGGTGTTGGATCTGCTTAAAGATATCAAAAACAAAATCAACGGTTCTATCATGCTTATAACGCACGATTTGGGCGTTATAGCCGGAATGGCGGATTATGTTGTAGTAATGTATGCCGGAAGAATAATCGAAAAAGGTACCGTTGAGGATATTTTCGATACGCCGTTGCATCCGTATACCGTAGGACTTCAAAAGAGCAAACCCGTTATCAATAAAGATGTGGATTGGCTGTACAGCATTAAAGGGCAGGTCCCTAATCCTATCGATATGCCCAAATACTGTTATTTTAAAGACCGTTGCGATGAATGTAAAGAGTGTTGCAACGGAGAATATCCGCCGCTTGTTCAAGTTACTCCTACGCATAGCGTTGCGTGTTATATGGCTGAAGAAAAATTGGCGGAGATCAATGCGAAACGCGAACGTGAAAAAGCGGAAAAAGAAGCTATCGATAAAACAGTAAAAACGACCGTTGATCAAGAATCCGCCGCTACCGAAGATTCGGGTAAAAAGACCAAAAAGTCGACAGCCAAAAAATCGACTGATAAAAAGACAACAACCTCTAAAAAAGCGTCGACTAAAAAAACTGCCGATTCATCTGTAAAGAAGACCGCCGCAAAATCGACTGCGGCAAAGTCCGCAAGCGGTTCGGCTAAAAAATCTGCGGCAAAGTCTGCTACGTCACAAAAATCGGCTACAGCCGAAAAGAAGACTTCCTCAGCCAAAAAGGCAACTGGAAAAGCAAAAGCGGTAACGCCGGAAAAGGAGACTAAATAATGGACGAAACAATGGATATCAAAGATAACGTTATTGTTGCGCCTGAAGATAAGTCTGACGGTGTTTCGAATTCCAACGGCGCAAAACCGAGCGAGTTTATCCTCGAGGTCAAAGACTTAAAAAAGTATTTCCTTGCAAAAAAAGAATGGAAACTTGTTAAAGAACCGATTGTCGAAAATGACGTACAGTCGGAAAATCAAGCTGAAGAAGTAAATATCGGCGAAAATTCCGATGTCGATAAATCCGTAGCTACCGATGCCGATGTCAATGCCGAAGAAGCGGATCGGACTCCGCCCGAAGCCGAATCCGAGCAGAAAAAGGAAAAGGGCAAGTATAAGTTAAAGCTTGTTCACAATAAAACGTATGTAAAAGCTGTAAACGGCATCAGCTTTAATATGAAAGCCGGCGAAACGCTCGGTATAGTCGGCGAGAGCGGTTGCGGTAAAAGTACAATGGGCAGAAGTATTCTTCGCTTGCACGAAATAACCGCAGGCAATGTGTTTTTCGAGGGTACGGATATTACAAAGCTCAAATCGAGCGAAATGCGTAAGTTCCGCACAAAAATGCAGATCATATTCCAAGACCCGTACAGCAGTTTGCCGCCGCGCAGTCCCGTAGGCGAAATAATCGGAGAGGCGGTCAAAGTTCATAAGATCGTGCCTAAGTCCGAATTCCGCGATTATGTTATAAATATAATGCGTAAGTGCGGATTGCAGGATTTCTATTTCGATAGGTATCCGCATGAATTTTCCGGCGGTCAGCGTCAGCGTATTTGCATAGCGCGTGCGCTTGCCGTAAATCCTAAGTTTGTTGTATGCGACGAGCCGGTATCGGCGCTCGACGTGTCTATTCAGGCTCAGGTAATAAATCTTTTAAAAGAATTGCAGCGCGATCTCAATCTTACGTATTTGTTTATATCGCATGATTTGAGCGTTGTACAGCATATTTCGGATAGAGTGGGCGTTATGTATCTCGGCAATTTTGTAGAGCTTGGTGACGAAAAGGATATTTTCGAAAACCCTATGCACCCGTACACTCATGCGTTGCTGTCGGCTGTTCCCGTACCCGATCCGCATTACAAAGGCAATAGGATAATACTGCGCGGCGATATTCCGAGTCCGGCGCATCCCCCCGAAGGATGCAAATTCCATACGCGTTGTTCGCGGTGCATGGAAATATGCAAACATGTAGAACCTAAGTTTAAGGATTACGGCAACGGACACATGTGCGCATGTCATTTATATCCGCAAGATTGACGGGCTTGTCGTTGTTTACCGCATAGGAGGTCATTTTCTCGGTTATGTCTAAAAAGAAAAAAAGGTATGACGATGACGACGGCAGAACGATAGCCGATATGAACGTTGCCGGTATGCCGTGGTATCAGCCTAATGCGGACAAAAACAAGAATATCAGCGACGAAGATAGACCGACGCGCAAAGAAACATGGGCTATGATAAAAGCCTGGTTTGCAGCGTATTTACCGCGCATACTTGCCGTGCTTGTCGGGTTCGGACTTACGGTCGCTTTGCTCGTTTGTTGGCTTAACGGTTGGTTCGTAAATTAAATTTCAATATTAAACAGAACTTAAAACGGTTCTGTTTTTTTATTTTGTTGCTTGACAACGTAAAGATCTTATTGTAAAATATCGATATGAAAAAGGATAAGAAAAAGCAACAGCACAATATAGGCGATTCGTGCGAATACAGAATGGATTACGACAACGAAGTTTCGGACGGTAATTCATTGCTTGATGACGCCTGTATATCGCGATGGGAGCGAAATCGTCGGAAGCGCGTGATCAAAAAGACAAAGGTATTGTTCCGTGCGATAGATATACTTTTTGCGGTTTCGCAGAACTCTTGCCCGTACGTAAAAAAATCCAATATCGATAAGATCGAATGTCAAAACGATATTGTTTACGACGACGGTTTGCCAAATATTTGTAAGCTCGATTTTTACCGTGAAAAATCTAATGAAAAACAGCCTGCGATAATAATTATCCACGGCGGAGGTTTTACTGCCGGCGATAAAAAATACAGGAAGGGCAGGGCGCAATTTTTTGCGCTTAACGGGTTTAGCGTGTTCTGCATAAACTATGGGCTTGCACCGGAAAGCATTTTTCCGGAGCCTATAACGCACATCGTGACAGCCGCCAATTTTATATACGATAATGCGGATAAGTTTAATATAGACAATTCGCGTATTTTGGTTGACGGCGACAGCGCCGGCGCGTACTATGCGGCAATGCTCGCGGCGTTCAACGGCAACATGCAAATGAAATCTGTTTTCGGTTGCGCACCTAAGTTCAAATTTTTCGGAGCTATGTTAAATTGCGGTATTTACGATATGGATACCGTTTATAAAACGCATTATCCGCTCGATATCGACGACGGTGTTGTGCTCAGCATGACGGGTGTAAGAAGCAGAGAACTTGACAGATACAAATATAAAGACGTGTGTACTCCGATCACATTCGTCAATTCCGATTTTCCGCCCACATTTTTAATATATTCCGATAACGACGCTTTTTGTAAGGGGCAGGGCGACGTTATGCTTGCTAAATTCGGCGAGCTCGGCATTTATCACGAATTTTACTGTGCGCGGCATATTACGAGCAATCATTGCTTTTCGCTTACATGGGACGGTGAAGATGCGTCTGCTGCCAACGAATTGACGTTATCGTTCGCCAAGCGGTTGGCTAACGATAAAATAAAACTTTAAATATGTCGTTGCCGCTTGTTTTTGGTTGACGTATAGGACTTTTTTGGTTTATAATATAACAAATGAAGGAAAAACTTCAAAGTATAGTTGACAGTCGTTTCGGTCAAACGGCTGATAAGTTTTATAATTCTGTGTGGTATATTATTGCAATAGGTATTATTTGCATTATAGCGCACTCTTTTAATATTCCTATTACAGGCGCTGCGATTTTGACGGTCCTTTTGGTTCCGTCGCTTATTTTTTGCAAAAATTCGTTTGTGCTTGTTCCTATAATGTGTATGGCTGGTTTTGTACTTTCTTATGAGACAAAACCCAACAGAGGATATTTTAACGACGCGTGGAAAATAAGCATCCTTTGCGTGTTAGCCGTTATAATAATAACGGCTATAGTATTTAATTTGGTTTACTATCGTAAATGGCGATTGATGTTTAAAAAAGCTTATTTAAGCATTTCGATCGCAATATTGTCAGGCGCTTTATTGGTGGGCGGTATCGGCGCTCCGCTGTTTTCGCCTATGGGTGTGCTAATGGCATTGACTATTTCGATCGTGTTGTTTTTGCCGTATAGTTTTTTGCTTAACTGCGGTGAATATAGCGGACGGAAAACGATAGAATACTTTGCTTGGACGATGATCGTTATGGCAACGGTTATTTTCGCGGCGGTATTTTTGCAATACATACGTAACGATTTTGACATGACCGCGCCCAAAAACTTTTTGGAGTTGGGATACGCTATATCCAACAGTGCGGCGGCTATAGTTCTTATAACTATGCCGATAACTTTCTATATGATTTATGTATATAAGCACGGATATCTTTTTTTTATTGCGATAGCTATGGAGTTGGCAACGATTATGTTGACTTTTTCGCGCGCATCGATAGTGATCGCGTTGCCCGGAACGCTCATAACGGCGATCGGATTATGTTTTAAAAAGAAGAAAGGACGAATCGGGTATTATATCGCTTGCGGCATAATGTGTGCAATTGCTATCGCGATAATGGTGTATTACCGTGAATATATCTTCGGCGAAATAAACAAATTTCTTACAGGCGTAGGCACGGGTTCGGGAAGAACTCCTATTTGGAAAGAAGGGTTTGAAGAGTGGAAGAAAACGCCTATTTTCGGTATAGGCGTGTGGTATTTGCCGCAGGTAAACACCGGGCATTATTATCATTCGTACCATTGTACTCCGCTTACATATTTGTATTGTAACGGTATTGTCGGTCTAGCGGCTTATCTGTATCACAGATATAAAACCGTAAGGCTTACGTTTAGCGCCAAACTGACTGCCGAACGTATATTTGCAGCGATGTCGGTGTTGGTTTTGCTTCTTAATTTTTTATTGGATATATCCATGTCCGAGCCGTTGCATTTAGTGTATTATTCGATATTGCTTGCGCTTATCGAATGCGATGTAAACCGCACAAAATCGGAAAGCGTATTGCAGCAGGCAGTTATCGAAACGGAACCAAACGGAGATAATAGCATGGACGTTAAAGACGGTCCTATAGAAAACAAAATTTTAAAAGAAGGTGAATAATGAGCGAATGCGATCATAATTGCTCGTCATGCAGCGAAAAATGCGACGTGCCTCAATACGATAAACCGCATGAGTTATCGCGCATCAAGCGTGTGATTGCCGTTGTGAGCGGAAAAGGCGGCGTAGGTAAATCGTCCGTAACCGCAATGCTTGCGTCGGCGATGAATAAAAAAGGGTATAAATGTGCGGTGCTCGATGCCGATGTCACGGGCGCGTCTATACCTAAAATGTTCGGTGTAAACGCCGGACTCGTTGGCGACGATAACGGGATTTATCCGGCGGAGGACGAAAACGGAATAAAGATCGTTTCATCTAATTTGTTGCTCGAACACGAAACGGACCCCGTTGTTTGGCGCGGTCCCGTTATAGCGGGAATGG
>CATKFJ010000118.1 GCA_949747725.1 uncultured bacterium | reverse complement strand
TGTAGAAGTACAGTTTGTTATCCATGGCTTATAAGCTCCTGAAATCGGTAAAGTACGGTTTTTGTGCCGTTAATTGCTTATTTGCGGTCTTTTTCGAGTTGCGCGACTTTATGTTCAAGCTCGCACAACCGTTGCGCAACGGATTCTATATCTTCCTCGACGGGGTCGGGGAGCGCTTGACAAAGATCGTCCGTGCACGAAGTATCTACGCGCTTGCCGGCAATGCGCACTATGCGTCCCGGCACGCCTACAACGGTAGCGTTGGGCGGCACTTCGCTTAGAACTATCGAGCCTGCGCCTATCTTTGCTCCGCGCCCGACTGTGAACGGTCCGAGGACTTTTGCGCCCGAGCAGATCATAACGTCGTCATCTATAGTAGGGTGGCGTTTGCCTTTATCTTTGCCCGTACCGCCGAGCGTAACGCCCTGATAAATAATAACGTTATTGCCGACTTCGGCTGTTTCGCCTATAACTACGCCCGAGCCGTGATCTATGAATACTCCGTGCCCAATCGTCGCCCCCGGGTGGATCTCTATGCCCGTGAAAAATCTTGTAAGCCCCGACAGTATCCTTGCGAACAGGAAATACCGATGAACGTACAGAAAATGCGAAAATCTATACATTACAAGCGCATGAAAACCGCTCGAACACAGCGCCGCTTCCAATTTGTTGCGAGTGGCCGGATCGTGCTTGACAACCGCGTTAAGATCGCGGCGTATTGCTTTAAATGCCTGTAAAGATTTCATAAAGCTCCGTAATGGATAATGCGCTGTTGCGCCTGTTCTATGTGGTCGGACTAAATCCAAACCGATCGGACAACGATGATATTTAAAATAAAACGCCGCAGGCGTTATGCTCGGCGGCGTTTAAGTACGAAAAACAAATTATTCGGCGCCGTTGAGAAAATTGATAGCCGCCTCAAGCTTTTTTTCGCCCTTTTGAGCCTCTTTTTCGTTAAGCGAGAGTTGTTTTGCGATCGAATCGTCAAGCTCGGCGATCATACGGTTAAGCTCTTCCGCGCCTTTATCGGTTATTTTATAATGTACTGAGCGCATATCGCGATCGACGCGCATTTTTTCGATCAAGCCTTCCGCTATCATGTTACGGGCGAGTATCGCGAGATTGGGTTTAGCTATGCAAAGTTCGTTTATCAGTTCTTTGGGGGATAGAGCTTCATCGGCATTGCGTACCAGATAAAGCAAGCGCATTTTTTGAGATATAATAGCGCCGTTGTCGCAATTCTTACACAGCTTGCGCGTTGTCGCGTTTATTGCAAGGATCTGTTCAGCCAGCATTTCAATCTCCTACAAAATGATTTAAATGTTTCGTGCGTGGCGGTATGACAGCCGTAGCGCAATTATCTTAACCCGTAATAACGGACTGTAAAAGCCGCGTAATACGTATAAAACAAAACCGACGCCTTATCGGGCGTTGTCGAGTTTTACCGTATCGCGTAACGCATTGTATTCTAACATATTATATGAATGATTGTCAAACAAATTTACGACGTTTTTGATTTGCCGCATTGCGACGCAAACCGTCTTTAAATTATCACTCAAAGCCTTTAAGTGTTGGCAGACTAAGAGTGAGAGTGCTAAAATAGAGTCGAAATATCCCTTAATATTATTGACAAAACGCATATTTTATAGTATTATGTAACTGTACTAATATGCAGAGGTGTTTTTTCTATGCCTATATCTGATGAAGTAATCGAGCTTGCTCCGGTTAAAAAAGCTAAAAAGACTTTGATCATATTATTGGTAGCGGTCGGTATATCCGTAGCGCTTGCCGTTACTTTTTTGGTGATGTATTTGTTAAAGCCGGCGCCGCCGCCCGATTCGGCTGTGGTGTACGACGTTTCGATCACCGAAAGTTCGCTGTTTTCGTGTGACGGCGAATATTACGCGTCGATCGGCAACGAATATACGGTAGGCGCGCACGCCTCTATAGAAGACGGTACGAGCAGCGACATCGTATGGGAAGTAGACGACCCGAGCGCCGTCACTATAAAATCGAGCGGCGAAACTTTTACGTTTACGCCAAACGCGGCTGCCGACGGTAAAACGGTAAAGATAACCGCGCGTTCTGCCGCCAAGACCGATAAGTTAGACGAGGTGTCGGTACATATCGTTAACCAAGCGGCGGAATCGATCTCGCTCTTAAAATATTTTTCGAGCCGAGACAGCGCAAACGCGTTGACGCCGGTGGGCGATATCGTAAATATCCCGTACTATACTACACGGGACGATATTTATTACACGCTTACTTTTATTCAGAACGGTAAGTGCGATAACGTAAAGAACGAAGAAACGGGCGAATACGGATATCTTCAAATAACCTCGATCAAAAATCCGGACGGTTCCGATCCCAATGTGGTGACCGCCGTTTCGAGCAATTCGAAAATCGTAGAAATATCGGGCGGGCGTCCGGCAACTGCCGAAACCGTATATTTTTATGCGCGCGGCGAAGGCACGGCAACTATAACGCTTACCGCGCGTTCCGGTATCACAAAAAATATCACCGTTAATACAACGTCGAGCGCCAAACTCGGGCTTATAGAGAATATATATGTTTTCGACAAAGCTATAGTCAACTTCGACGACTTTAAGATTACCGATTACCTTAACGCCGCGCAGACCGAGCTTGATGACGCCAAGCTTAATGCGGCGTTCGGTACGGCTAATAAAAACCGCACCGCGACAATGATAACCAAACCGTCGGAAGACCTCGTACTGCCTTATACTAACAGCGCTTACGACGATATTTTTGCGCATTTGCTCGTAAAGCCGTACAGTATTCAGTTCAATACCGACGGCACTCTCAAATCCAATTGGCATAAAAACGTGGCTGTGACTACAGATCACAGCGATATAGTGAACGTCGTTACAAACAACAGCGGCGCGGTATCGCTGTATACGCGCGGCATGATAAGCAGTGTAGGAGAATCCTGTTCGCTTACGTTTACCGACAATGCCGTCGGCGGACTTAAAGCGTCCCAAAAAGTAAGCGTAAGGCTTGTTGCCGGTAATAATTCGGGTACGTTTGTTGCCGAGAACAAAGGCGAGAACGATATTGTAGACGTTGCGTCC
>CATKFJ010000117.1 GCA_949747725.1 uncultured bacterium | reverse complement strand
TGAAAAAAGTAATTGCAACTCTACTTGCGTCTGCTATGGTTTTTTCTGCCTTAGGCGGACTTGTCGCATGCGGCGGTGACGACGGCGATGACAAAAACACGCTTGTTGTTTGGGCGCCTCAAGCCGCTATCGCAGGTTACGAATCGCTTGTTGCCGGCTGGAAAGAGGCCAACCCCGATTATGCCGGATTGAACGTTATTTTCACGGCTGTCGACGAAGGCGAAGCCGAAACCAAGCTCAATACCGACGCGAGCAAAGGCGCGGACGTGTTCTTCTTCGAAGCCGGTCAGATAAACGGTTTGCAGGAAAAGAACTTGTTGCAGGGTCTCGGCGCGACGGTAACGGCAGAGATCAAGGCGCGTGACCTCGAAGCCGATTACAATCCGATTTTGACAAACGGCGTAGCTATGGCGTTCCCCACGACCGCGGATAACGGTTATTTCCTGTGGTACGACGACACCGTCATTTCCGACGAACAGGCAAAAACTCTCGACGGAATTCTTGCCGCCGCCAAAGCGGCCGATAAGAACGTAATGTTCGACTATGCCAACGGCTGGTATCTCCCGTCGTTCTGGTTCGGCGCCGGACTTAAAATGGACTATGAAGGCGATACCTATGTTACCGACATCGACAGCGCCAAAGGTCAAGAGGTAGCCAAAGTGGTAAACAAATACCTCGGACCGACCGATAACAAGCTCTCCGGCAACAACAAAGCTTGCATAATCAAACATGCGAGTAACTTTAATACCGAGATAGGCGACGGTTTCGCGTCCGGCACGGTTGCCGCCGGCATAATCGGAACATGGGTTGCCGACGATATTCAAAAGAAAATGGCGAGCGCAACGCGTGTAGACGGCGCAACCTATGACAATATCAAATGCGCTAAGCTTCCCACGTACACTCTCGGCAACGATCAAGTGCAGATGGGTTCGTTTATGGGCGACAAATACTGCGGCGTAAACGCGCAGAAGAAGACGGGCAATATCGAGGCTTCCATTTCGCTTGCCAACTACTTCACCAACGAGAACGGACAGAGAGTGCGTTTCGAAAAGACTCAAGCCGCGCCTACCAACCGTAATCTTCGTGAGTCGGAGGCCGTTACAGCAAATAAGGCAATAGTTGCCGTTTATGAACAGAACAAAGTAGGCGGCTATCTGCAGTTGCAACAGTCGTCTAACTTCTGGACGAGTTGGGAAACGTTCGGCAACGGACTTTATAAAGGCACGGCTGCCGGCGCTACGCTTGCGGATGCGGATGTGTTGACTGCGCTTACCACTCTTGCCACTACGATCAAGACCTGATAAAATTTATAAATAATAGTTAAAGTAATTTGGATTTGCCGGGTCGAGGTCAATAACTCGGTCCGGCAAATTTTTATTTATTCGATTAGACCGATAAAATAAAATAAGGGAGTGATTTTCATGGAAGATAATAAGACCATTCCCACTTGGAAACAATATAACCGACCTTGGTACATGCGGCTCGGAATTGCCGTATGGGATTATATCAAAAACGTCGGCTTAATGTTGTGGAGCGTTATAAAGGCTATCCCGTTTAAGATCTGGGCGCTGTTGCTCGGCATAGGTCATTGTTTTCAAGGTTTGTGGTTTAGGTTAGTGCATGGCGATTGGCGCACCAAAATGTCTTACCTTATTATGGGGTTCGGCTGTTTTTCGCGTGGTCCCAAGCAATTCCTTAAAGGATTTTTGCTGTTTGCGGTAGAAGCGTTATTTATAGTATTCATGATATTTATCGGCGGACCGAATCTTGCTAAGTTCGGTACGCTCGGCGAAACGCTTCAAAGACCCAATCCCAACGGCTACGGCTTTATAGACGGCGACAACTCGCTATCCATACTTATATTCAGCGTAATGACGTTGATGTTGATGGTGTTCTTCATAGTCGTGTACATTAAAAACACCAAGATCGCTTATGATACGCAGTTGCGTGTAGAGCAGGGCAAACCGCTCTCTACGCCCAAACAACAGCTCAATTATGCGCTTAACGACGGTTATCACATTACCGTTTTGGCGTTGCCGTTGTTCGGTATATTGCTTATAACCGTATTACCGCTTATATGCAACATACTCGTTGCGTTTACCAACTACGGACGTGTGGACGGCGTGAGCCATTATCCGCCGGCGGCGCTGTTCACTTGGACGGGGTTTGACGCGTTCAAGGTAGTGTTCGGCGATTCGGCTTACGGTGCGGCTATATGGCGCGTTCTCGGCTGGACGCTTGTTTGGGCGGTGTTCGCAACGTTTACCAACTTCTTCTTCGGAATGTTCTTGGCGATGATGATCAACAAAAAGACCATCAAGCTCAAGGTGCTTTGGCGCACGTGTTTTGTTGTAGTAATAGCCGTGCCCGACTTCATCACTTTGTTGATGATGGCGAACTTCTTCAGCTACAGTTCCAATACAACGCTTACGGGACCTTTCAATAAGATCTTGCAGCAGTGGTTCGGAATGACCGATACAAACATAGACTGGGCAGGTACTGCGACGGGCAGCGTATGGCGAGCGCGGATGTTCGTAATAGTGATCAACCTGTGGCGCGGTATGCCGTACACCATGCTTGCAACTTCGGGTATACTTATGAATATCCCCGACGAGCTGTACGAATCGAGCCGTATAGACGGCGCCGGTCCCATACGTCGGTTTGTATCCATAACTTTCCCGTATATAATGTTCGTTATGGGTCCTCAGCTTATAACAACGTTTACGGGCAACATCAATAACTTCAACGTTATATTCTTCCTTACGGGCGGCGGTCCTACGCTCATGTCCGATATCGGACAGCCGGGCAGAACGGACTTGCTTGTAACATGGTTGTACACATTGACCGTCAACAAGGGTCAGTATCCCGAATACAACTACGGCGCGGTCATAGGTTTGTTCACGTTCATTATTACGGCGTTCTTTGCGCTTATAGTGTTCAACAGTTCCAAATCGATCAAACAGGAGGATACGTTCCAATGATAGGATTAAGATCGAAACGGATAATTTCGGATACGGCTATTTATGTTATCCTGCTTGTTATGGTTTTTGTTTGGCTGTTTCCGTTGGTGTGGATGATACTAAAGGCGTTCGATACCAATACGGGTATTTCGTCCATAACTATTTTCCCTAAAGAGTATACAGCTGAAAACTTTAAGCTTCTGTTTACCGACAGCAACAACCCGTACGGCAAGTGGTTGATCAATACGTTTGTAATCGCGCTTATTTCGTGCGTAGTTTCCACCTTGCTCATACTTATGGTTTCGTTCGCATTGTCGCGGCTCAGATTCAAAGCGCGTAAAAAGCTCATGAATATAGGACTTATCCTCGGACTGTTCCCCGGATTCCTTTCCATGATAGCTTTGTACTACATGTTCAATCAGTTCGAACTTACGGACAATATCGTCGGTCTTGCGCTTGCGTATTCGCTGGCGTCCGGCACAGGGTATTATATAGTAAAGGGCTTTTTCGATACGGTACCCATCGCGATCGACGAAGCGGCGCGCATAGACGGCGCTACCAAAAACCGTATATTCTGGCAGATGACCATTCCGCTCAGTAAGCCGATTATTGTATATACCATACTGACTTCGTTCATCAGTCCCTGGTGCGACTTCATTATGGCAAGCGTGTTCTTGAGCAGTCCCAACAACTACACGATCGCGGTAGGTATACGTAACTGGACTACGCAGACGATGGTTGCCGAATACTTCGCGCGGTTCTGCGCCGGCTCTGTTCTTATATCCGTACCCATTGTTATATTGTTCCTGTTTATGCAGAAATTTTATATCGCCGGCATTACCGGCGGTGCGGCGAAAGGTTAATTATCAACGCATCGAACAGCATACGGGACAAAGATCTCGTATGCTGTTTGTTGTGTAAACATGTTCATTCGGAATGATGAATTACCAATCGCGAATAACATTTTAATTATATACTACATAACTACACGGTGAGAGTATGAAACTGAAAAAAATAATTTCTTCGATAGCTACGGCGGTATTGTGCGGCGCGTTTGCGGTTGCCGGAGTTGGTTGCGGCAGTGAAGATAATTGGAAAATGCCCGAAAATACCGAAGAGTACAACATTCCTCAAGATTATTACAGAACGTATTACGAAGTTTTTGTACGTTCGTTTGCCGACGGCAACGGCGACGGGATAGGCGACTTGCGCGGTCTTATAAATAATCTCGATTATCTTAACGACGGCGACGATTCCACTATGGACGATCTCGGCATTAACGGGATTTGGATGATGCCGATAAATTCTTCGCCGACGTATCACAAGTACGACGTTACCGATTACTATAATATAGACAAAGAGTACGGTACGCTCGACGATTTCGATGAGCTTGTAAGAGAATGTAACAAGCGCGATATATGGTTGCAAATGGATCTCGTGTTGAACCATACGTCCAGCAAACACCCGTGGTTCACGCAAGCGCTCGCGGACGCGCGTAACGGTAAAAATCCCGATAACAGCGAGGCGATGCAACGCTATGTGTTTGTGCGCGAAGACGAACGCGATTCCCAAGGCAAGTATTATAAAGTTTCGGGGTCGAGCTTCTATTACTTAGGTAACTTTTCGCAGGACATGCCGGATCTTAACCTTATGAACGATTCGGTGCGCGAAGAAATAACCAAGATAGTCGATTTTTGGCTGGAACGCGGAATACGATCGTTCCGTTTGGACGCCGTTCCGTGGGGCTGCGCCAATTCGGTAGTTTATAACGAAGAAAACGCCGAGTTTTGGTCGTGGTTCAACGACTACTGCAATGAAAAGGGCAGTGAGGTTTACGGCGCGGAAAACGACGGGATCAACCGTTACTGCTATAACGTAGGCGAAGTTTGGGGCGACGCGGGAGTCGTAAACGATTACTTCGAAACGGGCATGAGCAACTTTAATTACAGTTATTCGGGCGGCGCGGCGACGGGCGGATTCGCTCAAGTAGCCAACGCTCAGTCGTCCAGAGCCATAGCGGCGAATCTCGTAAACAATATGGCTAACACTCAAGCCGAAGTTCTCAAGCGCGACGAAAACGCCATACTTTCCAACTTCCTTACCAACCACGATAACGACAGGCTTGCGGCAATGTACGGATCGGTAGCCAAGCTCAAGAGCGCGGCGTCGCTGTACATGCTTATGCCGGGCAACTGTTACATCTATTACGGTGAGGAAATAGGCGCAAAAGGCACGAGCAACGATCCCAACAGGCGTATGCCGTTCAATTGGGGCGACGGCGCGCGCGGACTTACTTCCAATCCCCCCGGCGTCAATTACGACGGCGAGCAAGATTACGGCACGCAGAGCGCGCAGAACGTCGAGTCCGATTCCGTCCTTACCTACTACCGCTATACAATTCAGCTCCGCAACCGTTTCCCCGAGATCGCGCGCGGCGCAATGACTGCGTATGCCGTAGACGCGTCGGGCGCGCTTGCGCTGTCGGCGACGGTAAGAGAAAACCTCGGCACAAGCTCTGTCACCACGGTGAACACGCTTAACAAAACGGTTGCGGCGTACACGCTTACTTGGAACGGCAAAACCGTACTTATTGTTCATAACTTCGGCGAAGAAGCGTCTGTCGGTATGTCGGCGTTCGACAACTACGGTATCGTAGGCACGCTGTACGCGAACGGCGGAAGCATAATTCTCGACGGCGGTAAGCTTACCATGCCGTCCAATTCGGTTGCCGTGCTTAAAGCGGCATAGATAAATAAGTTTAATAATCCATATAATAGGAGGAAATATGGAAAAATCCAAAAACTTGTTAAGAAGGACTTGGGTAATTCTATTTGCCCTGGTCATTGCGGTCTTTGCTTTTGCCGTGGGCTGCGGCCACGACAACGGCGATCCGACGGAAGAACCCATACCCGAAGGCGGTGTGCGTATATACATCAATTATTACCGTCCCGACAATAACTTCGATGGTTGGAACATGTGGTTGTGGCCGACCGGCGCCGAGGGTAAACAGTATGACTTTACCGGCACGAAAAATACGGGCGATTACAATTGGGCGACCTTGTATGTAACTTTGGATTCGGTCAAGACCGATGCCGACGGCAACATCATGGGACTTATCATACGCAAGGGCGAATGGTCGGCTAAGGACGTTGACGTCGACCGTTTCTTGCCGGCGTCCGAGATAAAAGATCAAAAATTGAATGTTTATCTTCTTTCGGGGATAGAAACGATTTATTACAGCGAGGAGGCGGCAATGTCCGGTATCGAAGAATCGACCAAGATCAAGATCAGCGAAGCGCGGTTTATGGAATTCGACCGCGTATATATCGAAACGAGCGCAAAAATAACGAATAAATCGCATTTTAAGATCAAAGACAGTACGGGTAAAGTATTCTGCGATTACGACTGTTCGCTCGACGCGAATAAAGGCTCGATTGGCAAAACTTTCGTGAGCTTGCGTTCGGAAGAGGAGATGGACATAAAAGAAACGTATACGGTATATGACGAACCCGAAACGTTTGACGATGAAGTAAACTTCCGTCCGTGCGAAGTGGCTAAATATACGGCGTACAATACCGAAAGATTCAACGAGCTGTATGCTTACGACGGCGTGCTCGGTGCCGAATACTCGGCGTCGCAGACCAAATTTACGGTTTGGTCGCCGTATGCCAAAGAAATGAAACTCAATATTTATTCCGCCGGCGAGGGCGGCGTTGCCTCTACTTACGACATGACCGCCGGTAGCAAGGGGATTTGGACGTATACGCTCGACGGCGATCAGAACGGCAAGTATTACACGTATACCGTTATAAACGGCAATAACAAGAGCGAGGTCGTTGACCCGTACGCGCGCAGCGGCGGCAAAAACGGACAGCGCGGCATGATACTCGATCTTAACGCTACAAACCCCACGGGCTGGGCAACGCAGAGCGAACCTGCGCTTGCATCCAACTCGAATGCGGTCATTTGGGAAGCGCAACTCCGCGACGTTACGATACACCACAGTTCGGGCGTAAGCGAAGCCAACCGCGGCAAGTTCCTCGGTCTTACCGAAACGGGCACCAAAAACAGCAAAGGTCGGTCCACTGCGCTCGATTATCTTAAAGACCTCGGAGTGACCGAAGTTCATTTCCAACCGCTGTTCGACTTTGCGTCGGTGGATGAAAGCTTTACCGCGGCAACGTACGATAAGTACGGCGAGTATAATTGGGGTTACGATCCGCTCAACTACAATGTGCCCGAGGGTTCGTATTCTTCCGATCCTTCCAACGGCACAAAGCGCGTAAACGAGATGAAACAGATGGTAATGGCGCTCCACAATGCCGGAATACAGGTCATTATGGACGTTGTTTACAATCACGTGAGCAATGCTCAAAGCTCCAACTTCGAAAAACTTATGCCCGGCTATTACTTCCGCATGACCAACACTGGCACTTACTACAACGGTTCTGGCTGCGGCAACGAGACGGCGTCCGAGAGGGCGATGTTCCGCAAGTTCATGATCGATTCGGTACTTTATTGGACGCAAGAATATAAGATAGACGGTTTCCGTTTCGACCTTATGGGCTTGCATGATATCGTAACCATGAACGAGCTTTACGACGCGCTTAAAAAGGTCAATCCCGACGTAGTGGTTTACGGCGAAGGCTGGACGGGCGGCACGAGCGGACTCGGCGCGAACGATCAGGCTGTTCTTGCGAACGCCAAAAAGATGCCTAACATAGCGTTCTTTAACGACAGCGTGCGCGACGGACTTAAAGGCAGCGTGTTCACTATGAGCGATACGGGATTCGTTTCGGGCAAAGCGAGTTCGGATAGCGCCGTTTACTACGGCGCGACGGGCGGCAGCGATAAGTTTGCAAGCCCTACGCAAAACATAAACTATACGGCTTGCCACGATAACAGCTTGCTGTGGGATAAACTCAACGCATCGGTCAAAGGCGACGCCGATACTCTTAAGGCGATGAACCGTTTGGCGGCTGTCGCGGTTCTTACGGGACAGGGTATCGCGTTCATTCCGGCAGGCGAGGAAATGATGCGCAGCAAACCCACGACGGCAACTAACGATTACGATAACAGACCCAATGCGTATCTCAATGATCCGAACTACTACTTCGCGGATAATTCGTACAAATCTCCCGACTCGGTAAACGCCATAAATTGGGATCTTTTGGACGAAAACGCGGACATGGTGTCGTTCTATAAAGCGCTTATAGCTATTAAGACGTCGTTTGCGCAGTTCACGCTTTCCACTGCGGAGCAGATAGCCAATTGCGTTATCGCCGATAAGGACAGCGCTAAATCGGACGGCATTGCGGTGTATGCCGTAAAAGACCCGTCTTCCGACGAGTACGCGATAGTAATACTCAATAACAATGCGACTGCCAAGACGGTGGGCGTGCCGCAAGGGACTTACAGCGTTTACGTAAACGGCGCTAACGCCAATGCGACGACTGCGCTTTCTTCGTTCAACGGTGCGTCCGTAGAAGTCGGAGCGTATTCCGCGATCGTTATGAAAGCCACGCTTACTGCCGATGCGGTTTCCGCTTGGACGTACAGCGTAGCATAACTTACTTCTTTTGCAAAAGAAGTAAGCAAGAAAACTTTAGTGCCGTGTATGGGCATTGGTGATTTGTTGTAGTTTACACCCGAATAATTAAGCGGCGTTGAAAATTTATTCGACGCCACTTTTTTAAAGAAGTAAGCAAGAAAACATTAGCGCCGCGTGTTTACTTAGGCGGTTCGTTGTATGTTACACCCGAATAATTAAGTGGCGTTGAAAATTTATTCGACGCCACTTTTTTAAAGAAGTAAGCAGAAAACATTAGTGCCGCGTGTTGGCATGGGTGATTTGTTGTAGATAACACCCGAATAATTAAGTGGCGTCGGAAATTATCTGACGCCGCTTTTTTAATTCCGAATTACCATATAGATTCCTCGACTACGCTCGGGATGACATGGTTGGGCTTGTCCTTTCGACCAATAGATTCTTCGCTGCCGCTCAGAATGACATTCTGTGTAGTGTTTTGTCATTTCGACCGAAGTGAGCGTTAGCGAACGCAGCGGAGAAATCTTTCTATTCCGAATTCCGAATTACCTTAAGTTCCGAAATGCGTTAATTTTTTCGCGTCAATCGGTATGTCAAATAGTATCCGCCCATTAGCGCGGCAAACATGTACGGCGCAAGACTGACGCCGGACAGTATGACGTATGCGGTAAAACCGCCGCCGATGAGCATTACCGTAAGCGCGTCAAGCACGACGGTCACAGGCATCAGATCGGTGCGACGCGCAAGCGCCGTTGCGGCAAGGTATAAAAGCCGTCCGCCTATGCCGAGCGCAAGGCATACCGAAAAAGCGTACAGTTCGGTCATTTGAATATTCGTTTAAGCAACGGCAATTTTGTTTGCGCATATTTTATGCTGTCGATATTTCCCGAGAAAGTCAGGTTGCCGTCCCCCTCGTCGAACTTGACTATCTTGAGTCCCGTACCCGTGATAATGAGCCGTCCCATGCAGGTCGTAAGGGCAAGCTCCGTTTCGCTCGCGCCATCCATTTTCGATACGCCCGTTACCGACGCTTTTTTGCGGTCGTTCATGTTTAACGAATGCGATGTAAATTTAGCGCCGACGCTCGGCTGTGTTTTTGTTTCTTTCATAACCGTAACTTATGCTTTGCGTTGCGCGAATAGAACCGACGCGGTATAACTTGACTTGTTTGCAATTAAAGTGTATCATTATAAAAGAGGTAATGACGAATGGATATTCAACAAACGGTACGCGAGCTTTTCGACCCGACTTTCGAGGCGGTGGGCGACAGCGATCTCGGCTACGATCAAAAACGCGCGTTATTGTACAATCTGTATTGCTTTGCGTGCGCGATAGATCGCGACTATGTCGGTGCGCCGAACAATACTCTTTTCGAGTACGGTTGCTGTTTTTTGATCGAGCCGGAACGTCATCCCGATTACGATAAAAACGACGACCGATTTGTACATACCGCCGCATCCTCCGACGCTTTGCCTAACGGCGGACGTTGGTATAAGCGTCGCGGCAAGTATTTCATAAAATACGACTTTGGTTCGCCGTTGTTCGATAAGCTTGTCACACAGGACGTTATTCCGCCGCAGGACAGAACGCCTATAGAACAGATATCGCTGTATGCCGCTGTTTATTGCGTGTGCAATCTTTTTGAACGTCTGCGTCCGTTGTGGTATACTTATTATTTTTATCTCGATGCGACCAACGAACCCGTGGACGAAGAATTCGACGAAAAACTGTTTAAACTACTGCATGACAAAAAAATCTACGAGCAGGCGGTAGAAGTGCGCGGATCTATGCTTATAGGCGACGAGGTAGAGCTTGCCGGCGCGGATAAATTGCTCGGTTGGTACAAGCCGTTTATCGAGCTTAGACGCCGATATATTTTCGACGTGTTCGAAAAGCGCATGACCGACGGCGATATAGATTTTGTTTGCGATTACTCGGCGGCAATGCTAAGTTGTTATCCCGACAGCGACGGGCTTATGAATTTTTCCGCGGCGGCGCGTACCGAAAAAGTAGTGCGCGACAAGGACGTGAAAGAACTAAACGCGCTTATAAACGACCTGCGCGATTACGCCAAGAATTCGGATTCGGCGGCGATTAAGAAATATTTGAAACTCGCCGTGCTTATGAAAAAGAATATAGATAACAATTAGATATTTGCTTTAATCGATATTGTATAATTTTTTCAGAGCGTACAGCTTGATTTTTTCGGGCAGGACTTTGTATAATGCGCACATCAATTTATTTTTCGCGCCTATCGCGACTGTTACGGGCGGATCGGACGAATTGATTATCTTGGTTATTTTTCGCGCCGTAAAATCAGCTTCGTACCCGGTTTGCTCTATTTTTATGAGCGCGTCGGACGCGGCTTTCAGTTTGGTATCGTATATTCCGCAATCGGTATAGATCTTGCGCTTGAATGTGAATTGTGTTTTTGTTCCGCCTATGATCACGGCTGTGCTTAAAATATCCGATTCGAGCCGTACGGACGAGGCGAGCGCGATAAGTCCGCTCTTGGTTGCCGAATAAAATCCGTCGAACGGAATAGGCGCTATTCCGCCGGACGAGCTTAAAAGTATAATCCTGCCTATTTCGCTTTTTCTCAGGTTCGGCATTGCGAGCTTTATGCACTCGATCGCGCCTATTATGTTTACGTCGAATATACTTTTCAGGTCGTCTTCCGTAATGAATTCTATAGGTGCCGCGAGCGACATTCCGGCGCAGTAAACGAGTACGTCTATAGCGTCGAGCTTGCCGAATGCGGCGCGTAAAGATTTAAGATTCGTTACGTCGGCTTGTATGTTTACTACGCCCGACACGGGACACGGCGTGCGTGAAATATTAACGATCCTGTCGTTTTTCAAATTCTGTACGAGCGCAAGCCCTATGCCCGACGAACCGCCTACGATAACTATGTTTTTCATATGGAATAGTATGTGCAAGAAACAAAAATACTATTTATTATATCCAAGTTGTTGATTTTATCTCTAATCGGTGTTATACTAAATAATAAATTATCTATAAACTAAAGGAGTAACAAATGGAACAGTCCTACGTTTACGAACAGGAGCAATACGAAGAAGGCATTACCTTTAAAAAGATAGGATACTTCTTTAAAAAGGGCTGGTTGCGCATGGTAATCTATGCGCTTGTATTGGCACTTTTGACAACGGTTATAGCAGTTCCGATCAAAGTTTTTTATAAGTCCGAACCGCTTGCTCAAACATCTATCGAATTCATTTACGACGGTGTGGAAGAGGGGCTTGCGCCCGACGGCAGTTCGCTTGATACCAATAATATAATTTCGCCCACGGTTATTGCGGCGGCTGTCGAATCGGCGGAACTTAGCGGTATTATTACGGACATATCCGCACTTCGCGAACATATGCGCGTGGAGGATGTGGAGAGCAAAGAGTATGCCGATCTTGTGGCGGCGGCTGCCAACGGCGACGCTACGGCTATAAATACGCTGCGCACATACGAAAATTATCCTACGCGGTTTACGATCATTATATCCGAACCCAAAACGTTGGGGTTGAGCGACGATCAAGCCAAAACTTTGCTCAATAAGATCGTCTCGTGTTATTACGACGATTTTCAAGCGAGATTTTCGGTAAACAAGATGTTCGCGAGCGGAATATACAATCTTTCGGATAACGAACAGACCGAATTTTTCGATATGTACGATTTGTATAACGAAATGCTTTCTTCGATGCGCACGTACTTGAAGGATATATCCGCTAAAAATCCGACTTTTGTATCTACCAAAAACAGTACGACGTTCAACCAGCTTTTAAGCGAGCTGACAACTCTTGAAAGCAGTTATGATATGTTTAACGCGTTTATAACAGCCAATAACGTTTGGCGTGATAGAAACATTGCGGTAAATGCGCTTGATGTTAAAGTAAAAACGCTTAAGATCCGCGTTGATTCGCAGAAAGCAAAAACCGAGAATTTGAAAGTGCAAATAGAAAACTTTAAACCTAATACCCAGCAGAACGAGTCTGTTGGAGGAAGCGTAACCGTTACGGCAACGTACCCCGATTCGTATTACGATCTTCAAGAACAGCTCACAGCCGAGTATGAAGAGTTGAGAATTATTCAGAACCAGTATGAGGACGCGCAATTGCGTTTGACTAATTTGGGCGAACCGCCCGAAGACACCGGCATGTATCCTCCGACGGACGCCGCGTTTATATCCGCCGCGCTTGCTCAGATCAAAAGTTTGGAATCGACGAGCAAGGATCTGACCGAAAGAGTTAATGCGACAGTCACCGATTTTTACGATACGACGTTTATATCGTCGTCCGTGCGTCAGGTGCTGCCGCCGCAGGTAACGCGCAGGAGCAGTTCGCTTAATCTTTTAGTCATATATGTGGCGGCTGTTATAGCCGGACTTTTGGCGGCGGCGCTTGTTACGGGCATTAAGATAAGCAAAGCCAATTCCGCTAAAGCCGCACAGGAAAACGCGGAACAGGAAAGCGCGGAACAACAGCCCGAGATTGTCGAGGAACAGTCCGACGTCAAATCCCAAAATAAAACGGGCAAAAAATAGATCTCTCGGTAACGACATATTAAAATAAAACGGACAAGGAGTTTCGATATGGCAAGCGCATGGCTTAAATCGGCTGTATTTTATGAGATATACCCCAATTCGTTCATGGATAGCAACGGCGACGGCTACGGCGATTTTAAGGGAATAACGAGTAAACTCGAATATATAAAATCGCTCGGATGCAACGCTATTTGGCTCAATCCGCATTACGATTCTCCGTTTAAGGACGGCGGATACGACGTGCGCGATTATTTTAAAGTATCGTCGCGATTCGGCTCCGAAGAGGATTTCGACGACTTTATCAAAAGCGCTCACGCAAAAGGCATAAAGGTTATACTCGATCTTGTTCCCGGTCACACGTCCGAGGAAAATCCCGACTTTATCAAAAGCGCGTCGTCCGTACCGAACGATATGTACGACCGCTATATCTGGACTAACGACCCGTGGTCGAGTCCCGAAGGGTTCAAAATAATAAACGGTCGCTACGACCGTAAGGGCAGCTATCTTGTAAACTTCTTTTCCACGCAGCCGGCGCTCAATTACGGGTTCAACCGCGTCGATCATCCCGAGTGGCAGAGTTCGTGTAAGTCCGAAGCCGCTTTAAAAACGCGCGAATGGTTAAAGTCTGTAATGCGTTTCTGGCTCGACCGCGGTGCGGACGGGTTCAGAGTGGACATGGCGGATTCACTTGTAAAGAACGACGGGGAACAGAGCGAAAAGCCGGCGACGAGCGAAATATGGCGTGACATAAGAAGTATGCTCGATAACGAATACCCCGACGCCGTCATCGTTTCCGAGTGGTCCAATCCGCAGGCGATACGCGCCGGTTTCCATGCCGACTTCATGCTCAACCACCACGGCAATCCGCATAATCTGTTGGTGCGTTACGAGGAAAACGGCGAAAACCGCAGTTACTTCGATCCCGACGGCAAGGGCGACGCCGCGGCGTTTGCCAAGGGCTTTACCGAATGGCACGACGCGATAAAGAACGACGGGTATCTCGGGCTTATAAGCTGTAATCACGATACGCATCGTCTTGCGCCTCATTTCGGTCAAGATCAACTGAAAATAATTTACGCCACAATATTCACGTTGCCGGGCGTGCCGTTTTTGTACTACGGCGACGAGATAGGCATGAAGTACATGAAAGACATTCCGTCTGTAGAGTGTGGGTTTAACCGTACGGGTTCGCGTACGCCCATGCAATGGAACATGACGGCAAACGCAGGTTTTTCGAGCGCGGAAAAAACGTTCTTGCCCACCGAAACGGACAAAGTCGTAAACGTCGCGTCGCAGGAAAAAGACAAAAAATCATTGCTCAACTGCATGAAGAGCTTGTTTGCGTTCAGGCGCGAACATAAGGAATTCGTTTCGACCGAAATGGAATTTCTGCATGCAAAAGGTGCGGAACCGCTTGTTTATAAACGCGGCGGTCTCACCGTGGTAGTCAATCCGCTTAAAGTAAAGCAGACAGCGCCGGTCAAGCTTGCGCCCAAAACAAAAGCGATATTTTCTATAGGCAAAGAAGCCAAAGCCGTCAAAGACGGCATAGCCGTGCCGCCGCTGTCGTTTACTGTGTTCGAATAATGATCGCAATTCGTTTCTCCAGATCGAAATAGGAGCTATCATGGTGACCAAGATAAAAGATTATAAATACGAACGCGCCGATGTGGATAAGGCGCTCGCATTTGTGCAAGAGGCTACATCAAAAGCCAAAGCCGCGAACGACGCGAAAGCGTTGGCTGTATTGCGCGACGAAGTAAACGCGTACTTTTCCGAATTCTATACGATGACGGGACTTTCGTACATACGTCATTCGCTTGACGTAGACGATGAGTTTTACGGTAAGGAACAGGATTATTACGACGAAAACCTGTCCAAGCTTTCCGCGCAAATGACCGAGTTCCATAAAGCGATAGTATCGTCGCCGCATGCCGCCGAACTCGATAAAACGATCAATCCCATAATCATGCAAAACATGCGCGCGTCGTTGCGCGTTATGGACGAGAAGATAATCGCCGAATGCGTCGAAGAGAACAAGCTTGTTACCGAGTACGACAAGCTCCTTGCGTCGGTGAGATATCCTTGGAACGGCAAAAACGTCACGCTCAGCGAAATGCACGGGTTTTGCAAAGACGCCGACCGCAACGTGCGAAAAAAGGCGTTTACCGTAATAGGCGAAACGTTGCTCGGCATACAGGATAAGCTTGACGATATTTACGACAGAATGGTCAAGGTCCGCACGGCGATGGCTAAAAAGATGGGGTTCGATAACTTTGTCGAAATGGGCGATCTGCGTATCGGGCATATCGGTTACGGCAGAAAGCAGATAGCCGTATTCCGCGATTCGGTGCTTAACGACGTAGTGCCCGTTCTGTCCGAGTTAAAGGCGACGCTTGCAAAGCGTATGGGGTTGGATAAAGTTCATCTTTACGATAACGACAATTATATCGACGGCGGCAACATCGATCCGCAGGGCAGCGCCGAGGATATGTTTAAAGCCGCGCAGTCCATGTATGACGATATGAACGGTAAGCTCGGCGCATTCTTTAAACAGATGTGCGACGCCGACGCTATAGATTACGTTTCGCGTGCCGGCAAAATGAGCGGCGGTTATGCCAAGATGCTGTACGCTTACGAACAACCGTTTATATTCGCAAACTTCAACGGAACGATGGACGATGTGGGAGTGCTTACGCACGAATTCGGACACGCGTATGCTTTTAAGCGCGCGGCGGTGAATAAGATAGATATCGACCTGTTTGTGGGCGGCATGGAAACCGCCGAGACTCATTCCATGAGCATGGAAGCGCTGTGCAATAAATATAACGGGAATTTCTACGGCGACCGTGCCGACGAGGCTACTTATCAGCAAATATTCGACGCGCTTAACTTCCTGCCGTACGGCGTTATAGTGGACTACTATCAGGAGCTTGTGTATTCCGATCCCGACATGACGCCGCAACAGCGCAGACAGTTGTGGCTAAAGCTCGAGTCGCAGTTCCGTCCGTATGTTGAAATGTCGGATATTCCGTTCATAAACGTCGGAGGGCGTTGGCAGTATCAAAAGCACGTTTACGAATCGCCGTTCTATTATATAGATTACTGCTTGTCTACATGTCTTGCGTTGCAGTTCGGCGAGCTTGCGGCTGTCGATTTCGATGACGCGCTTAACAGATATCTCCGACTTGTAGAGGCAGGCGGCACGAAGAATATTGACACGCTCGCGCACGAGGCCGGTATTAAAAGCCCGTTCGATAACGGCGCGCTCAAAGAGCTTTGCCGAAAAGTAAAAACTCATATTATGAGCTTTAAAATATAGTAAACTTAAACCGCGCGGACAGCGTGGTTTTTTTATGTACAGCAAGCGGATAGATCTTTATTTTCGGCGGTATCTGCATATACTTGTCGTATGGAAAGAATACCGATATCGGTGATAGAACTGTGCGACGAGGATGGAAAAATAACTCCGATGAGCGTTGTTAAGGACGGAAAACGGTTCGAAGTGGATAAGGTGCTTGCCACAATGCGGCACGCGCCCAATGTGGAGTGCTTATCTCCTATGAGATACGACTGCATAATAGAGGGTAAGCGCCGCAATATCTACCGCGACGCGTACCCGTCGCAGAAATGGTTTTCGGTGCGGTAACCGAAGTTCGGTCATTTCCAGGACTCTATGGCTTTTGCCGGGGAAATGCCGTTGTGCCGTTTATAGAGTTTTGAAAAATACAGAGCGTCCTCGAAACCCGACAGCGCGGCTATCTGCTTGACGGATTTAAATCCCGAATTTATAAGCCGTTGAGAGTTATTCAGCCTTAAAGATGTAAGATATTCGGAAAAGCCTATTCCCATATATTTTTTGAACGCCGACGATACGTATTTTGCATTGTAATAGTTTTCTTCGCACAGCATATTCAGATTGAGCGCGGGGTCGCAGAACCGCTCTTCCATCTGCTTTTTTACGGTAAGGACTATTTTTTCGCTTTTGGACGCAAGGCTTTTGTCCTCGCGCGCGCTGCACAGTCTGCCTATCGTAAACAAAAGCAAACCTTCGGCAACAAGATCTATATTGCCCGTTTCCGCAAACTCGACCGAGCGTTCCCACAGTTCTATCAGTTTTTCGAAACCGCCGCGCACCGCCGCACCGCGCGGAATTTCGGCGCGTTCGATAAGCTTGTACGATCTAAGCCCCACGAACGAAATGTACAGAAACTCCAAGCCCCCGTCGTTTACTATATAATAATCGGTGGACGGGTATGTTATAAAAACGTCGCCGGCTTTGAGTTTTGTGCTGTTGTTAAGCGTGCCGAACGTGCCCGAACCGCGCGCCACGAGGTGCAAACGGAAAACTGCGTTCATTGTGAACCGCGGTTCGTGCGGCGCATATTTTTCATGACAGAAATTGAGTATGCCTATATTCTCACCGTCGTCGTTTGCGATATTGAATTTACAAATGTTTTGGGAGTCCATACCTGCATTTTACTATTATCGACAACCGATGTCAATATTAAAACGGAAAAAATCCATATTTTAATGGATAATTTCCATTTTTCGTATTCAAAATTTAATGTACAATAATCGTATAGAACCGTAATGAGCAAATTATTACGCGGGAGGTGGTGTTGGTAAAGATCGGAGTTTTCGGCGGTAGGCGCGGCGATTGCATGATAGAGTGGTGCAAAAAGACGGGGCTTGCCAAAGTCGTCGCCATTTGCGACCGTGACGAAACGGTTATAGAGGCGTTAAAGACGAAATATCCCGAACAAACGATAGAGTACGATAAGGACTTCGACGTATTTATCGGGCGAGATTTCGACGGCGTTGTGCTTGCGAATTACGCAAACGAGCATGCGCCGTATGCTATAAAGGCGTTCGGAGCCGGAAAGCACGTGCTTAGCGAAGTGTTGCCGTTCGAAACGCTCAAAGAGGGCGTAGAGCTTGTGGAAGCCGCCGAAAAATCGGATAGGATTTATGCGTACGCCGAAAACTATTGCTTTATGCCTGCGCCGCGCGAAATGCGCAAGCTTTACCGTGAGGGCAAACTCGGCGAGTTCGAGTACGGCGAGGGCGAATATATCCATAACTGCGAACCTATTTGGGCGGATATAACGTACGGCGATAAGACGCATTGGCGCAATCGCATGTACGCTAATTTTTACTGCACGCACTCGCTCGGACCGTTGATACATATAACGGGAATGCGCCCGATCTCGGTAACGGGTTTCGAACTGCCGTTCAACGACAGAGCGGCGCGCATGGGGCTTGCGGCAGGCAGCGCCGGCATAGAAATGGTGACGCTCGAGAACGGCGCGGTGGTAAAGAGCATGCACGGCAACCTCGATAAAAACTCGATCAGGTATTGCATATACGGATCGAAGGGCAGGGCGGAAAGCGCGATAGAGGACGCCGAAAACGGCGGCGTAGAGCGCATATACACCAACCTCGACGAGCGCGAAGGAATAATGAAGCAAAATATAGAAACGTATCTGCCCAAGGACGCGCTTTCGGAAAAAGCGGACGGCGCCGGACACGGCAGCTCCGATTACTATGTAATGTACAATTTCATATCGGCGATAGAGGGCGACAAAACCGCCGACAATATAGGCATATACGAGGCTTGCGATATGTTTTTGCCCGGCATGTTCGCCTATTTTTCGGTGCTTGACGGCGGCAAGCCGCAAACTATACCCGATTTCAGGAACAAATCGGAGCGTGATAAATACCGTAACGATACGCGTTGCACCGATCCGCAAAAGTCGGCGGAATGTATAATACCGAGCTACGGCAAGGGAAATATAGAAATTCCCGACGAGATCTATCAAGGCATACGTTTAAAGTATTTAAAGAACTTGCAGGAGAAACGGAAATGAAAAGT
>CATKFJ010000116.1 GCA_949747725.1 uncultured bacterium | reverse complement strand
TTTTGGGGATTTAAAAAAAGGACAGCGTAATAATCGCACTGTCCTCATTGACATTTTTTTACTTTATTCGGTTTAAAAAAGTATACCATACCCCTCCCCGTCTGTCAACTTATTCGAACATAAACGACAAAATTTTTTATGTTTTTTTAAACATATGTATACGGTAACAGTATATGCAATATCCGAAAAGCTTTACATACAAACAAAAAAGAGCTTTGCTTTTTCATTAAGCAAAGCTCTTTTTTATGTTTCTATTTGTAGATCCTATCAATAATTTTCCGCTTTCATGGCAAAGAACGACCGCGGATGCGCGCACACGGGACAAACTTCGGGCGCGGCATTGCCCACGACCATATGTCCGCAGTTAAGGCATACCCACACGACCTGAACGCCTTTTTCGAACACATCGTTCTTTTCGACGTTTACGGAAAGTCGAACATACCGTTCCTCATGCGTTTTTTCTATTGCCGCCACTTTTCGGAACAGTTCGGCAATTGCGTCGAAACCCTCTTTATCCGCTTCTTCGGCAAACGTTTTATACATATCCGTCCATTCGAAATGCTCGCCGTCGGCGGCGTCTTTCAGATTGGTAAGCGTATCGGGGATGCCGCCGTGAAGAAGTTTGAACCAAATTTTGGCATGCTCTTTTTCGTTATCCGCGGTTTCCTGAAAAATATTCGCGATCTGCTCGTAACCGTCTTTTCTGGCTTTCGAGGCGTAATAACTGTACTTATTGCGCGCCATGCTTTCGCCCGAAAACGCAGTCATCAAATTCTCTTCGGTCTTGGTACCCTTAAGGCTTTTCATACTTACCCTCCAACGTTGGTTTACTCGATTATTTTAGAATATACGTACGGACGAAAATCCGCCTTTAAACGATAATAACGGCGAATTTTGTAAAATCTATTTCCGCTCGGCGTAAATAAGTCCGGCAGCGCCTATTATACCGGCGTCGTTGCCGAGTTCGGCGGTAAGAATATCGAACTCGGGCGTGCCTGCGAAACCGTAGTTGCGATCGGCACAGTACCGCTTGAGTTTACCTATCAGATAGTCGCCCTGCGCGCACACTCCGCCGCCCAAAATGATAGCCTGCGGACGAAAGATATTCGCGAAATTGAGCATGCCCTCGCCGAGATATTTAACAAAATAATCCACAACGGCATTAGCCGCGACGTCGCCCGATTTACTGCACTCGAACGCAGTGCGACCGTCAACGTCGTCGAGCGTGGGCGAGAATTTCCACATGCTGGAATTTTTATCGGCTTCCATTGCTTTTTTAGTTTCGCGTATGAGAGCGCTTGCACTGCAATAAGCCTCCATACAACCTTTTCTGCCGCACGTGCAAGGCTCGCCGTCGACAACAAGCACCATATGACCGAGTTCCGCGCCCTTGCTTTCGCCGCCCTCGTACAGTTTGCCGTCGATAATAATACCGCCGCCGACGCCCGTGCCGAGCGTTATGAATATGGTATCCTTGTATTGCTTGCCTATGCCGAACATTGTTTCGCCGAGCGCCGCCACATTGGCGTCGTTGCTGATTTTTATCGGTTTATCGACGATACGGGCAAGCTCCTTTGCAAGCGCTACGTTGTGCCAATTAAGGTTGAACGCGTGATCCACTACGCCCGTTGCAGAACTGATAGCGCCGGGACAACCTATTCCTATCCCTGCGAAATCTTTATCCTCGGGGTCTGCCAACGACAGAACAAGTTCGCCGATATCGGCGATGATCTTCCGAGCGCCGCCGTCGACATCCGTAACGACCCGTCCCTTTTTCAGAATATTGCCGTGTGTATCTACAACACCTGCTTTTATCGACATTCCGCCGATATCTACGCCTATGCAATACATTGCCATCGCCTGCCTTTATTAGTATTATTATTCGATGATGATCGTGTTTATGGATGATTTGAGCTTATCCTTAGCTTGACTTTCGCGCTCTTTTAAATATTCGCCGAACATATTGACTGCGTTGTGTCTATCCAATATTACATAACGCCGCGTAACGGGAAGTTTCTTTTCGGGCGATACGTCTTTTTTGACGTTTTGACGCGTCGGCTGTTTGTTTACAGTCGGTTTATTTGCCGTCTGTTTGGCACGTTTATCGGACGCAGCCGATTTGGTTGCGCCCATAGTTTTGGGCGCGACGGAATTGTTAGACTGCTTGCGTTTAACGGGATCGCTCTTTTTGGGTGCGGTCTGCTGTCCTTGCTCGCTCGGTTTTACTATAGTTCTGATAGTGGGTATGTATATATCTCTATACGGCTCGATGCTATCGTCCGCGACTTTATCGGACATCGGTTGACTGTCTTGACCGATATCGTCGACAGATCCGCTTATTTCGTCTTCTGTCGCTCCGTCGGTATTTTCGCCGTCGTAAGCCCATGCCGACATATCGTCATACGCATTGTCGGTAGCGGCGTCGTCCGATTGTTCGTCCGTGACCGACTCGATCGGTTCGCTCGGTTCGTCGCCAATCGATTCGTCAAAGTATTCTTCTTCCGCATATTCGCGTTCGGGTCGTTTGGTTTGCGATATATCGTCGAACTCGGTCCTACCGTCATCCTCACCGTCGCCGTAACGATCGAAATTATCCGCAACGGTTTCCGGTTCGCTCTCGCCATCGCCGTCGACGCCGATATCAACGTCGCCGTCGCTTTCGAAGTCGTCCGTAAATCCGTCGTCCGCATCGGATTGAGTATTTTCCTTTTTGATGCCGACGAATTCAACTTTGTCGGTTTCGGATTGTTCGGGTGCGTCCGTACGCCAATCGAAATCGGGCTCGGCGCTATCGGTTTCACCGTCATGTGCCAAAGCCTGTTCGCGCTTAGCCGAACTTTCGGCATGGCGCGCCGCTGCGTTGGTTTTAGTGACCGCCGCCTCGCCCATCTTTCTGATGCGATCGAGCTCCGCTTCGAGCTTTATCTGCTCGGCGGACTTTTCTGCCTTTTCCTCTTTTTTGTTCGCGATCAAACAATCGACTATGAGCGCCGCCATAGAGCTGATCAAGACAAGCGCGGTAACCATTCCGGCTCCCGTAAGCAACAATTCGAACAGGGCGTTAAATATGGATGGAAACGTAATGGAATTTCTGCCGTTCAATATAAGCAATGCGGACGTTATGGAATTTGTAACGGCGTCACGTTGTATATCTATTCGCCAATTTCCGCTTGAAAACAAAAATACAGCGCAAAGCACCAACATCGCGGATACAACCATGGCAAGCGACGCGAAAGTACGCACGAACATATCGAACGCGTTACATTTACGTTTTCCTGTGACTGCAACCACTACTGCGACGACCAAAAAAAACAAAACGAGCGACGCGGCAACAGAAATGAAAACTATATTGAAGGTATTATGCCAATCAAACATAATTTAATTATACAACCGCCGTTTCGATTTGTCAACACCTGAATGAAACAACACAAACTTTACGCCGTATTTTTTACTTGTAAACACACGGTTTGTACGCTAAAACATCCGCTTTCGTATCATTATAATAATGACGGGGATGATTATAGCCGCAATTATCCCGACCACTATCCAAAACCCGTACGGATTTTCGGCGAACGGCACCAAAACGTTCATGCCCCACAATCCGCTTATAAGCGTGGGGATAGTCAAGAGAATGGTTATTGCGGTAAGAAGTTTCATTACGATATTTTGGTTATTGGAAATAACCGACGCGAACGCGTCCATCGTGCCCGATAAAACTTCGCGGTGAATGGACGCCATCTCTATCGCCTGCTTGTTCTCGATAATAACGTCGTCCAAAAGGTCGTTATCGTCTTCGTAATGTTTGATCGACGGCAACGAACGTATCCTGTCTATTACGATCTGATTGGCATTGAGCGATGTGGAAAAATAAACAAGCGCTTTGTCGAGATCCAAAAGCTTTATAAGCTCCGTATTTTTAAGCGAACGGTGTAACGACTGCTGTATACGGCTCGCCGTTCGGTCTATAAGTTTAAGATAGTACAAATACTTGGTAGCGTTACAGTACAGTATTTGATAGATAAATCGAGTGCGTTTGTTTACGTCGAAATTGCGAATGGCTTTAGTGACGAAATCGCCGAGTACGGAAGTTTCGCGCAAACAAACGGTAACGAAATAATCTTTATTGAATACCAATGCGAGCGGAAGCGTAGAGTACACGTACGTGGAATCCTTCTGCTCGTTAATGACGGGTATATCTACCAATATGAGAGTACAATCGTCGTCGATATCGATGCGCGCGCGCTCCTCTTCGTCGAGCGCGGCTTTAAGCATATATTCCGGTATTTTAGTTGTACCGCTTACAAGCTCCACTTCGAGATCGGACGGATTTTCGAGGTTTATCCAAGTTCCGGGCGCAACCGTATCGCGTTCGATAAGACTGCGTGCACCGCTTTCCATAGCATAAATTTTTAACATACGCTTTATAAACAACGGGCGCATAGCGCCGATATGCGCTATGCTAAAATAAATGACTACTGTCGGATAGGTCCATTGCTCTCCTCCTATAATCATTTTATCACAATCGGGCGGATTTTGCAACCGATTTGTCTTTACATATTTCGGTTTCCGCGCTTAATATCCAACAGTCCGCGCAAAAAATGCGCCGACGGTTTACCGTCGACAGAGCTTGCGAAAACCATGCGCCCGTTTTCCGTCGCGTATTCGGTCTTGCCGCCGACCGCCGTCATATCTATCAGATCGGGCTTTTCGGCAATATTCTTTATAGGAACGAATATGTACTGCGCGCAACAGTCGTCCTTAACGCCGCCCAACGTATAATATCCGTGATCGGTAAACAGCATGAAGTCCGCCATATTTATTCCTATCTCTTTCAGCATGCGCGTAAGTCTGTTCACGCGCCGAGCTTCGTCGAACGTATTGGGAAGCACAGATCTTTCGCGCCGTATCAAAATCACATGTCGCGTATTGTACTTTACGGTCACGCCGAGAACGGACTGCAACGCCGCCCCGTCGTCGCAACGCTCTATGCCGAGCAGCTTACCGTCGGACGATATACAAACCGCAAACGTTCCGTTTATCGCACTCCCGTAAAAAAGCGCACCGAAATAATCCGCGGCGTCGATATGGTTCTTGATAAATATCGGTTTTCCGCCGTACATAAGACTGAAAACCGCAAGGACGGGAAACAGCCGCACGTTGTTTTTGCTCAAAAACGGAAATGTCGCAAGCTCGTCCGCAGGCGCGCGAAGAACGGCAAGCACCGAGCCGTAACGTTCAGTCAACTTGTGCGCCAATTCGGAAGTATCGCGGCGCGGAATCAGGTACGACAGAAACATTTCGAGCATTTCGGAATCGCGAAAGCCGTCAAGCCGCAGATCTCTGCGCGCGGCGGCGCGCATCCTTGCCCTGTGTCCGCTGTGAGGTCTTATATCTGATACGTCTGCGAAGCCGTTATCCCGAAGCAACGCCGTATAGTCGTTTTTGACGTTTTGCGGCAATCCGAAGTTAGGTTTGTCGGCAGCGACGGACGCCGCTTTGTCCGATGTGCCCATAGCGTAACTTTCATCGATATTCTTGATAAATTCATCGAGTTTTTTATTCAGCTCGGTCTCGGCGCGAACGCGGTACGATCTGTTTTCGCCGCCGTTGGCATTGTCATTCATTGCTTTATCCTGAAAATATCATATCGGTAGTTTATCATAACAAAAAAGTTATTGCAAGAATTTTAAAAATCTTATAAATGCCGCGATAATAAAAGCGCGCTGCCCGAACAGTATCGGGAGCGCGCCGTATTTATGGGGGGGGTATAATTTAATCTGATTATTTTCTGCTCGCCGAAGACATGGCTTTCAACAGTTTGCTGAGCGCGGCGTTAAGCCGTTTCTGCTGTTCGGGCGTTTTGTTTTCGGGCTTGGCGCGTTCCTTTTGAAGCAAAGTCGCCACTTCGCGCATAGCCTCGCGCGACGCGCCCTCGCGATCGATTTTCTCGATCCTTTCTATAACTTCGTCGACCGACGACGGGGCTTGAGCTTGAGCTTGCGCCTGTGCCGCCGCTGCCGCTTGAGCTTGTCGCTGTGCCTCCATCTGCTGAGCGCGCGCCTGAGCCAAAGCCTCCTCGCGCGCTTTACGGCGCATTTCTTCTTCGCTGTCGCGCTGCGGTTCTATTACGACCGACTGCTCCGCAAAATCCTGCTGAGGTTCGTCATAGACCTGTTGCGGCTCTGCGGCGTAAGCCTGCGGCTCTTCGTATGCTCGAGGTTCGGCGTAAGTCGCTTGGGTCTGATCGTTTGCCTGTTGAGGTTCTGCGGCGTAAGCTTGCGGCTCGGCATAAGCTTGCTGAGGCTCGCTCATTACGGGCGCCGCGCCGGACGCGTTATCGCCGTCCAAAACATGCACAAACTTTTCATACGTTTTAACGGCGCCGTTATGCACCGTCTTGCCGACTATAGCGCCGACAAGCGTTAGCAGTCCGCCGACAACAGCCACAAGTCCCATTCCCACCATAGGCGCATGCGCCAATGCCGCAAGACGTTCTTCGTCCGTCACCTCTTCGAGACTCGTTCCGGCAACTGCGAGCGTCGTCATGGCGTAAACAAGTATCGCGCAAATAAGCGTAGCGGTAAGCGTTACGATCCACACCTTGGAAATAAGCGAGTTTTTATAAGGTTTTTCGACGCACACGTCCTCGGTAACAAGCATGGACGGTCTGAGATTGCTCATACGCGCATTCTTGTACTGCGCTTTGATATCCGCAGGCATGCGCTTCATAGCGCCCACAACGGTCGACGGCTGAGATATAGCAAGTTTCATTGCCGATCTTACCGTTTTCAATTTGCCGCTCGCCGATCCGACAATAAGTGCGACAAGAAAAGCGACAACAACTACGACCGCCGTAATTATTATCCATAAATCGGCTGACAGACCGAGCTGTTCGCTAAATAACTTATACAGTGATTTAAGCATTGTTTTCTCCTTATTTATTAGTGTGCAAATAATATTCGCTTATATTCTAACATATAAAAATAAAAAAATCTATAATTTTTTATATCTTTTTCCAAAAAATTGACTGCGTTACATTTCGATAAGCTTTCCCGACGCGAAAGAATACAGGTACTTGCGTTTCACTTTATACGGAGTACTGCTTTCCACCGCCTCGGCGTAAAGATCGAGCTGCATTTGATATGCCGCGTTTTTCAAATGCGCGGGATCGCCCGTCTTGTAATCGACTATCACCGCGTCGCCGTTACCGAACACTGCCAACAGATCTATAACGCCCTGAACAAGCGTGTTGCCTTCCTTGCCGAACAGCTTACGGGCATCGGCATTGAATATAAAATACCGTTCTTTTGCTATAAACTCCGCGCCGCGCGTAAGTTCTTTCATAACGTCCGCGGCGCGCACGATCTCTCTTTCGTCGACGAGCGAATAATTTTCGCAATCGCGCCGAAGCGCCGCGATATCGGGATCGACAAAATCCACAAGTTCCATAGCCCTGTGATACGCCGTGCCGCGCAAGCGCACGTCCGCGCCGCCGTGACCGTCGTTTTTCCCTTCCTCAACGTCCTCGATAATCTCGTCGACGGTAAGAACGGGCGCTGACGAAGTAGCGTCATCGTCCTCGGCAGCCGATCTCGCGAGCGCGGTCACACACGTTTTTATGGGCAGATCGATAGGAGTGTATTTGCTCGCGGCTTTAACGCGATTTTTCACGACCTCTACTATTTCGTTATCTACGGGCAATATTCCGTCCGTTTCGTCGCGCAACAGTGCGCGCTCGACAGTCGGTTGCGACGGAGTAGTCCTCCCCATAAAATCGAGCATGCGTTTCGCTTCGAACGGTTCGACGGGCTTAAGATCGCCGCACTTGCCGCACACCGTCAGACGACGCTTGGCGCGCGTCAGCGCGACATAGAACAACCGCAGTTCTTCGGCTTTGGTAACGTCGGGCGACAGCATGCTTTCCGTTATGTACGGAACGCTTTTTTCAAGCGTGCGTTTTTGCATATCGGGCACTTTTACGAAAACTCCTTTTTCGGTAGCCAACACCCGTCCGCGACTGTCGCGCTCGTTGAACTTGCGCGCGGTATCGGCGACTATTACGTGATCGTATTCCAAACCTTTGGACGAATGGATCGTAGTTATGTTTACCGCGTCGCCGCCGCCGTCCACTTGCAGATCGAAATCGGCATTATCGTAATAGTTTAAAAACGCGTGCAGATCGCACCGCCGCGCGGCGGCTCGATCTATCAATGCCTCTACGGCTTGAGCCTGTCCGCCCGTCGTGTAAACGTATCTGAAATAATCGGTCACCGACGTGATATAACCCAAAAGATCGGCGCAATCGAGCGCTTTGGACTGTGCCGAAAAATCGGCAAGCTTATCGAAAAACCCGTTCAGTCTTTGTCCGTACTCGCCGCTGTAAGCCCTTACTTTTTGAATAAGCGCATACCTGCTTCCGCCGCGGTTGCCGTTGCCCGCCGCGCCGCTTTCTTTAAGCGCGCGTTCGCCGTCCATAGCTATCTTATACAGTTCGCCGTCCGAAAAACCGCCCATTGGCGAACGCAACGCCGTATATAACGCCACGTCGTCGTAACGGTTATCCACGCACCGCGCTATATCCATGAGCGCGACCGCTTCGGGATATGTTTTGACCGACGATTTGCGCCCGAAATCGAACGGTATTCCGCGTTCTGCAAACTCGCCGGCAAGCGCAGAGCAAAACGCCGCCGACGCCGACCGCAACAATACCGCGGCATTGCTCCAGCTTGGGACGTACTTGTTGCCGCTGTCCTCCGCTTTTTTCAGTTCGCCGTCCATCCACGCAACTATACTGTCCGCAACGAACTGCGCCTCTTTGTCATGCGGCAAAACAGACGCCGCGGCAACTACGGAATACGGTCCGTCGGAGCTTTCGTCGGTTTCGTCGTCCGCGTCGTCCTCGCCGTCGCCGTCTATAAGCACGAATTCGGCTTTGCCGTCGGTCATCGAGCGGTTGCCGAAAACAAGTTTCTGTCCTACTTTACGGTAATCGACGCCGCCGAACTCCTCCGTCATAGCCGGCTCGAACACGCGGTTGACAAAGTTTATTA
>CATKFJ010000115.1 GCA_949747725.1 uncultured bacterium | reverse complement strand
TAGGGCTTGCCGTATTGCTGTTATTCGTGCTTATCGTTGACATTTTGTCGTTTGCGTTGTAAAATATTATTATGACGCGAACAGTTAAGATCAAAAATATAACAATCGGCGGCGGTAACAAGATCGCCGTGCAGTCGATGACAAATACAGATACTCTCGATACCGAGGCGACGCGCGAGCAATTAAAGCGATTGCAGCTTGCCGGTTGCGATATTGCGCGTATAGCCGTGTCGAGCATAGCGGAAGTCGAAGCGTGCAAGCCGTTTACGGGCGCGTTCGATATGCCGCTCGTAGCGGATATTCAGTTCGATTACAGGCTTGCCGTTAAATGCGCCGAGATCGGGTTCGATAAGATCAGATTCAATCCCGGCAACATAGGCGATAAGAGTAAGGTAAAGTATGTAGTCGACGCATGTAAAATGCACGGCGTTCCGATTAGGATAGGAGTGAATACGGGTTCGCTCGAAAAGGAGTTCCAAACCGAACCGAAGAGTAAAGCGCTTGTGCTGAGCGCGTTAAAGCACGTGCGCATGCTTGAAGAATTCGGATTTAACGATATCGTTATTTCCGTTAAAGCGTCCGATGTGCGGATAATGACAGAGGCGTACAGGCTGCTTGCGGATACCGTGCAATATCCTTTGCATATAGGCGTTACCGAAAGCGGCGCAGACCTGCGCGGTACTGTCAGATCCGCTATAGGTATAGGCTCGTTGCTGTTAGACGGTATAGGCGACACTTTGCGCGTTTCGCTTACGGGCGATCCGGTTAAGGAAGTGGATGCCGCTCGGCTGATCTTACAAGAGACGGGTGTGGATAAAAACTATTGCGAAATAATTTCCTGTCCTACTTGTTCGCGTTGTAAATACGACTTGAAGTCCGTTGTGGATGAGCTTAAAGAAGCTACTAAAGACGTCACGATCCCCGTTAAAATAGCGGTCATGGGTTGCGTAGTGAACGGACCCGGGGAAGCGTGCGACGCCGATTTCGGAGTGTGCGGCGGCAGTAACGGTAAAGCGGCGCTTTTCGAGCACGGCAATGTTATAAAATCCATAGAGTTTGACAGCATAATTCCGGAATTGCTTGATCTGATAGAACAAAAGCAAAACGCGACACGAGTATAATTTTTATTATGAACAAAATTTACAAAGAGATAAACGAACAAACAAACGGCAAGTATAAAAGTTTGCGGTTTCCGAAAGCGACATTTTCAAAAGTCGGCGTGACGGTAACTGTCGTGTGCAAGAAAGAGGATAGGCAATTCGTGGAAACGAATAAATCCGAGCTTATAGACCTTTTGACCAAAACGTGCGCATTTCATTCCGAGATCAAACTTGCTATTGACGATTCGGATCCGACTGCGAGCGGTATTCGCTCGGCAGTAGTTGCTTTTACGGAAAAGTTTACATACGTTTCGTCGGTACTCCACACTATTTCCGCCGAAGTACAGCCCGAGTACAAAGTCAAGATCAAAATGCACCGAGCTATGTACGATCTTGCAAAAAACGACTACATAGTAAGACTGAATGAGTTTTTATCTGATAATTATGCCGTGCAGGTAAATGCCGATATCGAGATAGTGGAATTTTCGGAAAGCGGCACCGTGTATTCGGCAAAGGTCGACAACGGCATTAAGGAATACGACGTGACCGACATTCGGCCCGTAGTAGGAGAGATATTCGGCAGTAAAGCAAGAACAATATCGAGTATAGACGCAAACGGATACAATATGACCGTGTGCGGTATTTTCGCAATGCCCACGGCGTTCAGGAGTAAAGGCGGCAGGCGATACGAACGGTTTTTGTTGTATGACGGCGAAACGTCGTTGCAATGCCGATACAGTCCTCAAACCGAAGCCGACAGTATAGTAAACCGCGATCTGACAAATAAAACGGTATATGTGTTCGGTAACGTCGAATACGACAGTGCGCGCAATGAAGCGTCTGTTTCCGTCCGCGCGCTTGCGTTGTGTGCCTGTAGCGGTCCTAAAATCGTGGAAAAACGCCCGGCTCCGCAAAAGTACGAACGGATAATTCCCAAGCCGTATGAGGAATATGTACAATCGAGCATGTTCGACAGTGTCGGCGCTCTTCCGCCGGCGCTCAGGGGTGGGTTTGTGGTTTTCGATTTCGAAACTACAGGGCTTTCTATACTGTATGACCGACCTACGGAGCTCGGTGCGGTAAAGCTTGTGGACGGAAGAATAACCGAAACGTTTTCGACGCTCATCGATCCCCGACGTCCCATACCGCCGGAGGTCGTAGAGAAGACGGGCATCACCGACGAGATGGTAAAAGGTCAGCCTTTGT
>CATKFJ010000114.1 GCA_949747725.1 uncultured bacterium | reverse complement strand
TTTCAAGGCTCATAATATATTCGTGGATATTGGCGAGCTTAGCCGCGGCTTGTATTTGCGCGTCGGTAGCGGAAAAATCTCCGTACGCGATATTCTCTTTGACAGTTCCGTTAAACAGGAAAACGTCTTGCTGGACTATACCTATGTTATCGCGCAGCGTTTTGCGACTGAGTTCGGTTATGTTATAACCGTCAATTGTCAGTTTGCCGCGGTCTATCTCGTAAAACCGCGGAATAAGATGACACAGCGTAGTTTTTCCGCCGCCTGACGGACCTACAAGCGCGACGGTCTTGCCGTGCGGTATCGTCAGCGAAAAATCGGTTATTACGTTCACCGACCGATCTTCGTCGGAGTTATGATACCCGAATGAAACGTTGTCGAAAACGATATCGCCGTTAAGGCGTTCGGGCGATACCGCGTTTTCGGACTCCTGTTCGGGCGGTTCGTCCATTATCTCGCAAAACCGCTTAAAGCCCGTTGCGCCTTCTTGGATCTGATCGTAAATATTTATAAGCGTGCGGATAGGCGCTATCAGCGTGCTTATATACAGGACAAACGCCGTGAATTCTCCGACGTTTATTTTGCCGTAATAAAAGAACAGTCCGCCTCCAAGCAGAACGGCAAAGTTCCGAAAAACGGTCAAAAACGTCATTGCGGAGTGGAATTTTCCGAGCACCATAAACTGACGCGTGCGGCACTTGACGAATTCCGAATTGCCGTCATCGAATTTTTCGCATTCGTGAGCCTCGGCGTTGTACGCGCGCGAAACGCGCATGCCTGATACCGCGCTTTCTATATCCGCGTTTATTTCGGCTTGAGCTATGCGCGATTCCTTATAGACTTTGTTCATGCTTTTGCGCATGAATATGGCGTAAATCACTATAAACGGAATAAACGCAAACACGATAAGCGACAAATATATATTTATTGTTGCAAGCACGATAAACGCGCCGATCATTGTTATGAGCGACAGAAAAACATCTTCGGGTCCGTGGTGCGCAAGCTCGGATACCTGAAACAGGTCGTTGGTCATTCGACTCATTATCACGCCTGTTTTATTGTCGTCGAAGTAGGCGAACGGTAGTTTTTGCAAGTGCGAAAACAGCTCTTTGCGCATATCCGACTGTATCCTAACGCCCACTACATGCCCCCATGCATGCAGGAAAAAGTTCATGCCGGCTTTAAGTATAAAAAACCCGAGCAGAAAACCCGACGCGGCAAGCATCATATCGAGAATGCGATTTGGCACATAGTTGTTTATTATCTCTTTGGTTATGTACGGGTATACAAGATTAAATACCGATATGGTAAAAGCGAACACCATATCGGTAATAAACAGTTTTTTGTGCGGTTTGTAGTAGGAAACAAACCGTTTAAGCATATTGGTTTTTTCGGTTTTCATGTTATCTCATGATAATCGTTAGGCAGTCGTATTTGCTCCGCCCGAGGGGCGGAGCAAATACGACTTCGACTGCCTAAGCAACGGTTATTTTTTATATATGTTATTTTCTCTGTCAGGGCCTACGCCTATCATGGATACTTTGCAGTCGCACAGCTTTTCGATAGCCGTAATATAATTCTTGGCGGCTTTGGGCAGATCCTCGAACTTCTTGCAACCTGAAATATCTTCCGTCCAGCCCTCGAACTCCTCATATACGGGCGTGCAACCCTCGAGCATACTGATGTCGGCAGGGAAGTCCGCAGTCTTTTTGCCGTTAATTATATAATGCGTCGCTATTTTAAGCGTTTTTAACCCCGACAGCGTGTCGAGCTTGTTTATGGCAAGCGACGTAAGTCCGTTTATGCGCACGGCAAGTCGGAGTATAACGGCGTCAAGCCAGCCGCAACGCCGCGCTCTGCCCGTTGTAACGCCGAATTCGTGTCCGACGTTAAGCAGATGATTGCCCACTTCGTCGTTCAGCTCGGTGGGGAACGGACCCGCGCCGACGCGCGTCGTGTAAGCTTTGGCTATGCCCAAACATTCTTTTATGGCGGTAGGACCCACGCCTGCGCCTGCACAGAAACCGCCCGTGATCGGATGGGAACTTGTGACGAACGGGTAAGTGCCGCTGTCGAGATCGAGCAACGTGCCCTGTGCGCCCTCGAAAATAACGCGCTTATTCGCCTTGATAGCGTCGTAAAGCACGACGCCCGTATCGCAGGTAAAGCGTTCGAGCCGTTTTGCATAACCGAGATACTCTGTATACATACCGTCGAAATCGAGCGTTTTTCCGCCGTAGACTGCGGTTATTATTTTGTTTTTTAGTTCGAGATTGGAGCGCAGTTTCGCTTTAAAAACCTCGGGCTGTAAAAAATCGACCATGCGAATTCCTATGCGGTCGCATTTATCGGCATAGCACGGACCGATGCCGCGCTTTGTCGTGCCTATTGCGTTGGCGCCCTTGGCGAGTTCCGCGAGCTCGTCTATTTCCTTATGATAAGGCATGACGACGTGCGCGCGATAATCTATAAGCAGGTTGTCGAGCTTTACTCCGAGCGCCTCGAGGCTGTCCATTTCCTCGAGCACGACTTTGGGATCGATAACTACGCCGTTACCTATGATATTTACTGTATCGGGATACAGTATGCCGCTCGGTATAAGATGGAGTTTATACGTTTTATCGCCGTTTACTACGGTATGTCCGGCATTACTGCCGCCGGTAGCGCGCACGACGTAATCTGCTTTTTGCGCAAGAATGTCTATTATCTTGCCTTTGCCTTCATCGCCCCATTGAGCTCCGACGAGTGCTGTTGTGTTCATAAGATCACCTCCGAGAGTAATTCGTTGTCAACCGCTAAAGCGGTGGGTTGCGGATAAATCCGACGTTGAGAGCCTTGCCGTTACTTTTTCGTAAAAAGCGAGTCGAACGCGACGGACATCATTAGCTTGATACGGTTTATCTGATTGACTTCGCTTGCGCCGGGGTCGTAGTCGACGGCAACAATGTTTGATTGAGGATATTGCCGTTTGAGTTCTTTCATGACGCCTTTGCCCGTAACGTGATTGGGCAGGCAAGCAAACGGTTGCATGCATATGATATTTGGCGCGCCTTCTTCTATAAGCTCTATCATTTCGGCGGTAAGGAACCAGCCTTCGCCGACCATAGTGCCGAGCGACGTGACATGTTTGGCTTTTTCGGCGAGTTTTACTATAGCCGACGGCGCGCCGAACTTGGTGCCTTTGAGCGCGGATATCATAGGCTTGCGCATATGGTCCAAAAACTTGATAGCGATATCCGAAGCGAATTTGTTTTTGCGTTTACCGTCGAGCAGTTCGTACTTGATCGTCGAATCGTAGCACGAGTACATAAAGAAGTCCAACAGATCGGGAACTACCGCTTCGCCGCCTTCGCGTTCTATAAGATCGACGGCGTAGTTATTGGCAAGAGGGTGGAACTTGACGAGTATCTCGCCCACAATGCCGACGCGCGGTTTTACAACGTCGAGCGTAGGAATTGCGTCGAAGTCTTTTACGATCCGCGCACAGTACTTCTTGGCGGAAACGTTGCCTTGCTCGAACTCTTTGGCAAGAACGTTATTCCATTTGGTATAAACGTCCCAAGTTTCGCCGCTGTGTTGTTCGTACGGACGTACGCGGTACAGACAGCGCATAAGTAGATCGCCGTAAATGAGCGCATTTACGAGCGGTATAAGCTCTTTCAGCCCTATATCGAACCCGGGATTTTTTTCTATGCCCTTCGCCGACAGCGATACTACGGGTATCTGCGCCATATTCGCGCTTTTAAGTGCGCGCCGAATAAGCGCTATGTAGTTTGTCGATCGACAGCCGCCGCCCGTTTGCGTCATTATGACCGCAGTGCGGTCGAGATCGTACTTGCCGGAAAGCAGGGCATTCATTATAGCGCCTATCGTAATTACAGTCGGATAGCACGCGTCGTTATTGACATATTTAAGTCCAGTCGCGACCGCATCGACGCTGTCCGGCATAACTTTTATGTTGTACCCGAACTTATTGAGCGCAGGACCTACCAAGTCGAGATGGAAAGGCGAGATCTGCGGCGACAGTATTGTATATTCTTTGCGCATCTGTTCGGTGAATATGACGCGCGTCGATTGGGGTTCGGGTGTTTTGGCGTGCATATTTTTCGCCTGCCTGTCCTTGATGACAGCCATAAGCGAACGCACGCGTATGCGCGCAGCGCCCAAATTGCTCACCTCGTCGATTTTGAGCAGTGTGTACACCTTGTTCGCCGCTTCGAGCAGTTCTTGTACTTGATTGGTCGTCACGGCGTCAAGTCCGCAACCGAACGAATTGAGTTGTATCAGGTCGAGATTATCACGCTCGCGCACGAAATTCGCCGCGCTGTACAGTCGGGAGTGAT
>CATKFJ010000113.1 GCA_949747725.1 uncultured bacterium | reverse complement strand
GAGAAACGGAAATGAAAAATTCCAAAATAAAAATCAAATATGCGATGACCGTAATAACGGCATTCCTCGCCGTTATGCTTTGCGCATTGGGTATGCTTATGTATTCCGCCAAAGCGGATAATGTATACCGCTGGGTCGTAAAGAGCGGAAATTGGGAAGTTTCGGTCGATAACGGTACAAAGATATACAAAAAGACGAGCGGCGGACACGCACAGCTCGATTTTCCCGATAACATAGATATAGAATACGGCGACGAAGTGTCGTTCGATTTCCGCATGGATCATATCGACGGCGCAGACGCCAATATAGGACTGATACTGAATATTGCGGACGGCGACACTTGGTTTGCGCGTTTTATAAACGGCGAAGCCGCCGCAATGGTTTATAACGATTCGCTCACGCTCAATCAATTGGCAAACGCGCCCGTAATGACTTTCGATACTGCGGAGTGGGTCAACTTTAGATTCACTACGACGCCCGGCAATAACGGAGCAAACGCATCAGATTTATGGCTTTATTTAAACCATACGGCCATGGCCGTTTTCGATACGGGTAGCAGTCTTAAAGGCATAACCCTTACGCTTAACGCTTGGAACATGTATCCGTGCATAAAGAACATCAAAGTAAAAGGCGTGGACACGGGGGTGTCGGGACTGAGTATGCCCGGCTGGTCGGAAACAAACGAAAACGGCGAGGACGTTTATACGAGCAATGCGTTCATCGGCACTTTGTCTCCGACGGTTGAAGCCGAAGAGTTTAATACGTTTTATTGCGCCGCGCGCATGAACGATATCCCGTCGGACTTGAGCGACGGCAATATAAGTATTTTGGTATACGTAAGCGACACGGACAGATATATGTTCGAGTACAATCCCGCGCCGAGCAGACGTTACGCGCGGCTTAGGTTTTTCGACGCGGAGCACGAAAACGAGGGTACGGAAATTGCAAAAATCAATATAGATATATTGCCCGTATCCGAATGGTTCGAGCTTAGAGCGGTGTTCGAAACCGATTACCTGTCGTTCTACATAAACGGTAAGCGCGTTTTATCGCACTTCGATACGGGGCGCAACGATTTTTCAAATGCGTCCGCAAAAATATCTTATTGGAACGTCGATACGTCGGTCAAGGGCTTGAACGTATCGACCACCGAAAAGGATTACAACGACGTTTCATATGTGGAATTCGAATTCGAGAAATCGCTTTCCGCCATTGTCTTTAACGCAGTGGGCGGCGACGTTTCGTGGGACGGGGACAGCGCGCTTGTCATGACGGTAACGGACGCCCGTCCCGTGCTTGCTTCGCCTACGATAGACGTGTCGGTCGGCAGCAAATACAGCGCGAAACTGAGCGTTATAAACACGCTTAAAGTGCGGCTTAAAAACGTTACGGCGGCGGATAAACTCACGCTTAGTTATATTACAGCCGAAGACCCCGAGTACGATTCGAACAAACAAAAGACGTTCGATATCGCGCCCGACAGCGATTACAAAACATACTACTTTAACATTTCGGACGTTGCCGACTGCGGACATTGGAAAACCAATGCGGCGCTTAAGTCGTGCAATTGCTATCTTCGCGGCTTTAAGTTCGCTTTTGAAGGAGCGACGAGCGGCGAAGTGAACATCGACTCGATCACGTTTGAGCGCGAGGACAGGATATGGGAAAAAGCGGCGACCGAGCTGAATTGCGTTGCCGATAAGACGAACAGTACGGTAACTGTGAGCGGCGCGCTTGCCGAAAAATACGCCGGACAAAAAGTGACAGTATACGAAACGTCGATACAAAACTACAACGAGCTTCCGGAATATTCGGGCAATGTAGTTATCGCGAGCGGCGTAGCCGACAGCGACGGCAACTTCGAAATCACTTTCCCGTTAGTGCGCGACAACGGCGTTTCGCATCTTTCCACCGTATTCCTTGCGGCAGTCGGCAACGATAAACTCGACGATTCGTTCATGATAGAGAATTGGCGCGACTTTTCGGAAAACCCGTACGCATTCGAACTGAACGATCTGACGGTTGACGTGACGGACGCGCGATTCGGCGCAAAGGGCGACGGATTCACAAACGACAACGGCGCGATACAGTCGGCGATAGACTATGTATCGGCGCAGGGCGGCGGCACGGTAAGGCTTGTCGGCGCGCCCGAAGACACGTACGGCAGACGGTATATAGCTACTCAGCTCAATATGAAGAGCAATGTCGAATTGCGTATCGAAAAAGGCGCGGTGCTTTGGCAGTCGTCGCGGTTCGAAGATTACGATTACGGCGATTACTTGCCCGTATACGGTCACGACATATATATCGAAGGCGTGCCGTGGACGCATGCCGCGGCGAGCTGGAATTTGCCGTTTGTGTATATAAACGAGGTCGAGAACGTGCGCGTGACGGGCGGCGGCGAGATAAGGATGATGGACGACGGAACGCAGTGGCTTGACGGCAACGGTTACGATTGGGACTCGAACATAACCGTCAACTGCGGTTCTTTGATCCACATTCACCCTATAGCGTCACATAAAAGCTCGGGCGTAGAGGTTTCGGATATTACCGTTAAACGTTCCAATATTTGGCACCTTCCCAACATCAATAGCGAACGGCTGTTTTTCGGCAATGTAAAATTGACGGAGGTCAGTTGCGTAAACGGCGACGGTATAACTCTCGGCGTGGGTACGCGCGACGTTGTTATAGACAGATGCACTCTGTATTCCAACGACGACGCTATAGTTATCTCCGCCGAATACGACGATCCTCGCGGTTACGGCAAGGCGTGGTGGAGTTCTCACCCGAATGATTTCTCGGGCGTTGCGAATATAGAAGTTACGCACAGTAATATGTTCGGCGGTCACGGTTTGACGTTTATCACTTGGGGTTCTGACGATCCCAACGCCGAGAACGGAGAAATAAAAAATATCCGCGCGGTAGATAACGTGTTAGGCGGCACGTCTACTGCCGTCGGTTGTTGGACGGATAATCCGTTCTACGGCGAAAGCTATATGGGTACTTACAATCAGTGCGAGAAGAACGACTATTCGCCGATCAAAGATATTTATATAGTAAACAACATCTACACCGCGCCGACGTTGCTCGGCACGTGGGACGGCAATACGCCCGAGCTTGCTCAAGCGACGAATGCGATAACCGATTGCGGAATTTTTTCGCCGTCGCAGTTTGTAAACGGCGCGTTCGATAAAACCTTACGCTACGCAACCGAAGAGCAATGGGTAACGGGTCTGTCGTATTGGTCGAGCAAAACGGACGTCGGCGGCGAAGTCGGTACCGAAAAGGTCGGCACAAGACAGACGACGGTCATAAACACGACGACTACTCTTACGGTCGGCGATTACGCAGGGTATATAAAAGGCAACGGCGAACTGTACCAAGGCTTGCATCTTACGGTGGGATCGTACGAATTCGCGATTAACGCGAAACTCATATCGGGCAACGCGAAACTGTTTGCGCGCAGCGCGGTAAGCGGCGAAATTATAGCCGAACAGGCGATAGCGGCAAGCGAAAGTTTTGCGCCCGTTAAACTTGCGTTGTACGTAAGCAAGGGAACTACCGTTCAGCTCGGCGTAATGCACGAGGGCGATGAAGATCAGATAGTTTATATAGACGACGCTCGGGTTATCGCCGCATTCGATCCCGATATGTTCGTAATAGCCGGGCAAAAGCACGTTTGGTCGTTCGATAACGGCAACGGCTTTACGTCGTACAATTCGCTCGGCGCGGGCGTGACGGTAAGTAACGGCATGCTTACCGTTGACGACAGAGCGGAGTATAAGATAATGCT
>CATKFJ010000112.1 GCA_949747725.1 uncultured bacterium | reverse complement strand
TACACGGACGCGTCCTGCGGTTACCAATACCTCGCATTTTCTTCGGCTGTCGATTCCGCAGCCGCTTAAATATTTGTTTATACGCATACATTACAATATTACCTTATTTACGGTAAAAAATCAACTCAATATGCATAAATTATTTAATTTTCGGCAAACGCGCAATCCATAAGTCGCATACATTCTTCAAACATATCTCCGCAGTTGAGAACGGCGCAGATATAAGTTTTACCGTTACGGGTAGCCGAAGAAACCAAGCACCTACCCGATTTTTTGGTAAATCCCGTTTTTATTCCGTTACCGCCCTCGTAATTAAACAAAATCTTATTTTTATTCGGGAAATTCCGATCGTAGTTATGATTAAAATACGGAGTCTTATGGCGTTTTGTGGCTACTATCTCACGAAATGTATCATTTTTCATTGCATAGTACGATATCGCGCACAGATCTCGAGCCGTTGTATAATGATCGTCGTCGTGCAATCCGTTAGGGGTCACGAAATTTGTATTGAGCGCGCCTGCTTTTTGGGCGGTTTCATTCATCATCTTAACGAATCCGTCCACGCTTCCGCCTACTATCACAGCTAAAGCGACTGCGCAGTCGTTGCCCGATTGCAGCATAAGACCGTACAACAAATCTCTGACCGACAGCATTTCTCCTTTTTGCAAATACAACGACGATCCCTCCACACCGACCGCCTCATCGGGTATCGGAACGGGAAGATCCAATAACGTATAATTTTCAAGCACGGTAATAGCCGTGCATATCTTAGTGGTACTTGCCGGATATCGCTTAGCGTCGCAGTTTTTGGTATATATTAACTCGCCCGTATCGCCGTCGATAAGCGCCATCGACGCTGCGGAACTGTTTACTTCGGTAGCTAAACTATCTGCCTTGACCGCAGGCTTGAGATCGCCTGCGTAAAAACAGCATGCGCATATACATAACGCGGATATTATAACAGCCAACGATTTTTTCATTTCTTTTTACCGAATATAGAACCTACGACTTCGGGTACTGTTTCCACTACCTTATCGAACATGCTTTTGCTACCCACATTCAGCATGCGCACAGATTTTCCGTCGCTTACCAAAAAGCAAACAGGCGAAATGCTCATACCGGCTCCCGACGCGCCGGCAAACGGATAATCGGGCTGTTGTTTTTGACAGTATTCGCCGCCGCCCGTAACAATGCCTATACTGATCTTACTGATAGGAATTACGGTAGTTCCGTCGGGCATGATTATGGGATCGCCTACGATCATATCCGCATCGCTGAGCGTGCGCATTTTTCCGAATGCGCTATCCATAATTCTTTCTATCGGGTGTTCTGTTTGTTCACTCGGTAACAGTGTTCGCATAATATCTCCTTTGGCGCGTACGATTGCTTATAACGTTTAGTATAGCCGCACACACCGCATAGATAATATCCCCGAAACATATCGAAATTATGCCGAAAAAATCGAAAAATATACACTCTGTTTCATAATCGGGACTGATATTTGTTTGTCCTCCGGCGTATCCGAAAAACGCTTTTATCTGTTCCGTCAATATTTGCAACGTCCCTACCGTACAGGCGCTCGCCGCCGCATCGCCCAGCCCGAGTTTTGCGTCAAGTTCGATATCTCGCACTCTTATACGCCTTACCATCGACCACGCAAAAGCCGTCAAAAACTTTTTCGCTAAACCGTTTGATTTCGATTTTTTGTCATTTTGCTCGTGTTGAGAATGACCGTCGTTAGTTTTTTTAATCACCCTATCGAGTACGCCTTCTACATTAGTCTTTTTTACGAATATCGGTATAAAAAACAATTTCAAGCAAAGTCT